>NZ_JBEYWQ010000011.1:0-265903 GCF_040644495.1 Microbispora sp. NPDC046973
GACGGTCAAGAACTACGTGTCCAACCTGCTGAGCAAGCTCGACATGCAGCGCCGCACCCAGGCCGCCGCGCTCGCCGCCCGCCTCAAGGCCGGGCAGGGCAGCTGAGCCGGGGCCGATCGACGTCGACGACGGGACCTTCGTCCCTAACCCGCGCGGCGGTCGATCCCTCAGGCTGGCAGACATGAAGCTCGACTCGGCCGGCCTGGAGATCCTCAGCGGAGGGGAATGCCTGGACCTGCTGGCCTCCGCCCCCATCGGCAGGATCGTCTTCACCGATCGTGCCCTCCCCGCCGTACAGCCGGTCAACTTCTGCCTGCTCGACGGGAACATCGTCATCCGCACCGCCCCCGGTTCCAAGCTCGCCGCCGCGGCCAGGAACGCCGTCGTGGCCTTCGAGGCCGACGACTTCGACGCGGCGTTCCGTACGGGCTGGTCGGTGACCGCGGTCGGGCACGCCCGCGCGGTCTCGGAACCGGAGGAGATCGCCCGTCTGTCGGCGCTGCCGCTCACGCCGTGGGTGCCCGGAAACCGCGACCATTTCATCGTGATGGCCCCCGAGCAGATCTCCGGCCGCCGGCTCAACCGATGACGCACGGTGGGAAATGATGGGGGCGTGCGTGCCCGTCCTGTCTCCCCGTCCCTGCTCGTGGAGGAACTCGCCGACCTGATCGCCGACCGGCCGCGCGACGCGTGGGTGCGCGTCGCCGTGGACGGCGCCCCCGCCGCCGAACCGGGACGGCTGGCCGACGACCTGGTGGAGCCGCTGCGCCTGCGCGGCCGGGAGGCCCTGCGGGTGCCCGCGGCCGGGTTCCTGCGCCCGGCCTCGCTCCGGCTGGAGTTCGGCCGGACCGACCCCGACGTGTTCCACGACGAGTGGCTGGACGTGGGCGGCCTCACCCGCGAGGTGCTCGGGCCGCTGGAGCCGGGCCGTACGGGCAGGGTCCTGCCGTCGCTGTGGGACAGCGAGCGCGACCGGGCGACCCGCGCGGACTACGTGACGCTGAAGCCGGGCGGGGTGGTGCTGCTCGACGGTGCGCTGCTGCTCGGGCGCGGCCTGCCGTTCGACCTGACCGTCCACCTGTCCATGTCGGCCGCCGCGCTGGCCCGCCGCACGCCGCCCGAGGAGCGGTGGACGCTGCCCGCCTACGAGCGGTACGAGCGCGAGACCGGCCCGGTGCGGGCCGCCGACGTGGTCGTCCGCGTCGAGGACCCGCGCCACCCCGCGGTGATCAGTCTCTAGAGCCGGTTTCTAGAGCCCGTACGCCTCCAGCAGGCGCAGCCACACCTCGCTGACGGTCGGGTACGCCGGGACGGCGTGCCACAGGTCGTCCAGGGTCACCCCGGACGTGACCGCGATCGTCGCGGCGTGCAGCAGCTCGGCCGCCCCCGGGGCCACGAACGTCACGCCGAGCAGCACCCGGCGGCGCTCGTCGACCACCGCCTTGGCCTTGCCCCGGTAGCCGTCGCCGAGGAGGTAGCCACCGGCCACCTGCTCCATGTCGTACTCCACGACCCGCACGTCGAAGCCCTCGGCGCGGGCCTGCGCCTCCGTGCGGCCCACCGCGCACACCTGCGGATCGGTGAAGACCACCTGCGGCGCCCCCGCGCGGTCGGCGCGGTCGCGCATGCCGGGCCGGTCGTCCGCCTCGCCCCGGGCACGGGCGATGATCACATCGGAGGCCACCCGCGCCTGGTATTTGCCCATGTGCGTGAGGAGCGCGAGGCCGTTGACGTCCCCCGCCGCGTACAGCCAGCCGTCCGCGACGCCGGTGGCCCGCATGCTCTCGTCCACCTCGACCGGACCGGACTCCGGCAGCCCGACCGAGGCCAGGCCGAGGTCGTGGGTGGCCGACCGGCGGCCGGCGGCGACCAGGATCTCGTCGGCCGTGACCGTCCCCCCGCTCGCGAGCCGCACCGTGACCTCGCCGCCCGGCTCCGGTCGCTCGACCTTCTCCGCGCTCTCGTGCGTGCGGATGTCGATTCCCTGGTCCGTCAGCGATCGCGCGACCGCCTCTCCGGCGAAGGGCTCCATCCTCGTCAGCAGTTCGCCGCCCCGGACGAGCATCGTGACCTCCCGGGCCCCGAGCCCGCGCATGGCCTGGGCCATCTCGCACGCGACCACGCCGCCGCCGATCACCACGAGCCGGTCCGGCACGGCACGCACGCCGGTCGCCTCGCGGTTCGTCCACGGCTCGGCCGCGGCCAGACCGGCCACGGGCGGGATCACCGGGCGGCTTCCGGTGGCCAGCAGGACGGCGTGGTTCGCGACGAGCGTGCGGGTGTCGCCGTCGGCCGTCGTGACCTCGACCCGCCGGGGGCCGGCGAGCCGTCCCGTGCCGCGTACGAGCGTCACGCCCGCCGAGTCGAGCCAGCGGGCCTGCCCGGCGTCGTCGTAGTTGGAGACCACGGCATCACGCCGGGCCAGCACGGCGGCGGCGTCGATCGGCCCGCCCCCGGCTGTGCTGTCCAGCCGCAGCCCCGTGACCCGGCTCACCTCGCCCGCGAGGTCCACCGGCCGCAGGAGCGCCTTGCTCGGCATGCAGGCCCAGTAGGAGCACTCCCCTCCCGCCAGCTCGCTTTCCACGATGACGGTGCTCAGGCCGGCCGCCGCCACGCGTCCCGCGGCGACCTCGCCCGTCGGACCCGCACCGATCACGATCACATCGAAGACTTCCACGGGCTCCACCCTGTCACGGGTGCCGTCGTGACGTGGCGACGAGCCCCCCTTCATAGGCGGCGATGACCAGCTGGGCCCGGTCGCGCGCGCCGAGCTTGGCGAGCAGGTGACCGATGTGGGTCTTCACGGTGGCCGTGCTCACATGCAGGTTCGCGGCGATCTCCAGGTTGGACAGACCGCGCGCGACGAGCGTGAGCACCTCACGCTCGCGGGCGGTGAGGCCGTCGAGCGAGGGACCGGATCGAGGCCGGTCCGCGGCGGTCCGGCCGAACTGTGTGAACTGGGCGAACTGGGCGATCAGCCGCCGCGTCACGCTCGGCGCCAGCAGTCCCTCGCCCTCGGCGATGACGCGGATCGCCGTCAGCAGGTCGGCGGGCGGGGTGTTCTTCAGCAGGAACCCGCTCGCCCCGGCCCGCAGCCCGGCGTAGACGTACTCGTCGAGGTCGAACGTGGTGAGGATCAGCACCCTGGTGGCGGAAGGTTCGGCGCAGATGCGCCGGGTCGCCTCGATGCCGTCCATGCCGGGCATCCGCACGTCCATCAGCACGACGTCGGGACGCTCGGCGCGGGCCAGTTCGACGGCCCGCGCCCCGGTGCCCGCCTCGCCGACCGCGACCAGCCCCGGCGTGCTGTCGACCAGCAGGCGCAGGCTGCCGCGCAGCAGTTCCTGGTCGTCGGCGAGCAGCACCCGGATCGGCTGGGACTCGTTCACGTCCCCTCCCCTTCCAGCGGCAGGCGGGCGAGCACGCGGAACCCGCCGCCGGGCAGCGGACCGGCCGTGAAGATCCCGCCGTACGCCGTGACGCGCTCGCGCATGCCGATCAGGCCGTGCCCGGGCGGACCGGCGGGCAGGACCCGGCGGCCCGGGCCGTCGTCGGTCACCTCGATCCGCACCTGTCCTCCCTCGTCGTGCACCAGAACCCGGCAGGCCGCCGGGGCCGCGTGCCTGACCACGTTGGTGACGGCCTCCTGGACGATCCGGTGGACCGCGAGCTCCAGCGCCGGGGACAGGCCGTCGGTCACCCGTACGTCCAGGTCCACGCGTACGCCCGCGGCCGCCGCACGCTCGGCGATGTCCGGCAGCGCCGCGAGGCCCGGCGCCGGAGCCAGCGCGCCGGCCGCAGCTCCGGGGGCCGTACGCAGCACGCCGAGCATGTGCCGCATCTCGGTCAGCGCCTGCCTGCTCGTGGTCTCGATGACCCGCAGCGCCTCCAGCGCCTCCTCCGGCCGCCGGTCGGCCACGTGCGCGGCGACCCCGGCCTTGACGCCGATGAGGCTGAGCGTGTGGGAGACCACGTCGTGCATCTCCCTGGCGATGCGCAGCCGCTCCTCGGTGACGGCGCGCTCGGCGGCCTGCTCGGCCCGGCGCGCGGCGTACGCCCGGCGCTCCCGCACCGCCCGGCCGATCGTCCAGGCGCCGCCCAACGCGAGCGAGCCGAGCACGACGGTCTCCACGATCCGCCTGACCTCCGGCTCGGCCGCCACGCCGCCGAACGCCGCCAGCAGCAGCGCCCCGACGGTCAGCGCGCCGATCGCCGCCGTCGGCTCCCACCGGCGCCGCCGCGTCGTGAGCGCGACCGGATAGAGCGCGTACGCCGTGGCGGCCAGCGGTTCCCGGACGACGCCGAGCGCCATGGCCGCCGCGGACGCGACCGCGACGACGCAGAACACCGGCAGCGGCCACCGCCGCCTGACCGCGAGCGGCACCGTCATCGCGGCGATCAGGGCCCAGGCCGCCGGGTGACGCGCGTCCAGGGAGCCGACGACCAGCACGAACGCGTAAGCCAGCCCGGCCAGCACGTCGAGCGCGACCAGCTCACGGGGGCGCAGCGGCCGGGGGAACAACGGCCGCACGTCCGGATCGTCCACGCGCCCACGCTAGCCATACGCGCGCACGCTCGCCTCCTGCCCCGGTCTGTCATGCCACGGTCTGAGGCGCGTCCGGCAGATCGCACGTGGCTCCGACGCGGGAGGCGGGCGGTCCGCGAGACCGTCGGGACATGATCGAAGTCAGAGAGCTGACCAAGCGCTTCGGGCGCACGGTCGCCGTGGACGGGCTGACGTTCCACGTGAAACCAGGCCGCGTGACCGGGTTCCTCGGGCCCAACGGCGCGGGCAAGTCCACGACCATGCGGGTGATCCTCGGCCTCGACCGCCCGGCGAGCGGCGAGGCGCTGGTGAGCGGCCGCCGCTACGACCGCATCCGCCACCCGATGCGGGAGGTGGGCGCGCTCCTGGACGCCGGGGCCGTCCAGGGCGGCCGTACGCCCCTCGGCCACCTGAGCTGGATGGCCCGCGCCAACCGCATCGGCCGGGACCGGGTGGTGTCCGTCATCGAGCAGGTGGGCCTGGCCGGCGTGGCCCGCAAGCGGATCGGCGGCTTCTCGCTCGGCATGCGCCAGCGCCTGGGGATCGCCGCCGCGCTCCTCGGCGATCCCGCGGTGCTGCTGCTCGACGAGCCGGTCAACGGTCTCGATCCGGACGGCGTGCGCTGGATCCGCGAACTGCTGCGCGCCCTCGCCGCCGAAGGGCGCACGGTGCTCCTGTCGAGCCACCTGATGAGCGAGATGGAGCTCACCGCGGACCACCTCGTCATCATCGGCCGCGGGCGGCTCATCGCGGACACTCCGATGCGGGAGCTGACGGCCGTGAGGGACGTCTTCGTCCGCAGCAGCCGCGCCGGCGACCTCGCCACCGCGCTGTCGGGCGCGGGCGGGACGGTCACGGCCGAGGACGGCGGGGGCCTGTCGGTGCGCGGCCTCGATCCGGCCGAGATCGGCGACCTCGCCGCCCGGCACGCGATCCCGCTGCACGAGGTCACCCCGCGCGGCGCCTCGCTGGAGGAGACCTACATGCGGCTCACGGCTGAGGGGGCGGACCGATGATCGACGCTCTCGCCACCGAATGGCTCAAGCTCCGCACCCTCCGGTCCACCTCCGTGGTCCTCGGCGTGGTCGGCGTCGTCGTCGCTCTCATGGCCCTGCTGGCGTGGTACGCCGTCCACCTGTGGGAGGGCCTGCCGCCCGATCGGCGCGATCGCCTCGAGGTGTCGTCGCTGCCCGAGCTCGCCAACTGGCTCGCTTCGCTGTGCCTGGCCGTGCTGGGCGTCCTCGCCTTCTCGGGCGAGTACGGCACCGGAATGATCCGCACCACGTTCACCGTGCTGCCGTCGCGCGGACGGGTGCTCGCCGCCAAGGCGGGCGTCGTCGCGGTCGTCGCCTTCTGCACGGGGCTCGCGGCCGTGCTCGCGACGTACGCCGCCGGGCGGCTCATCATCGGCGACCGTCCGATCCGGGGGCAGTCGGCCGAGGCGCTGAGCCGGCAGATGCCGCTCTTCCTCTCGTTGAGCCTGTCCATCGCGATGTTCGCGCTGCTCGGCCTGTGCCTGGCCGCGATCACCCGGTCGGCCGTCGCCGCCGTCGCCGCACTCGTGGCGGTCTGGTACGTGGTCCCGATCGTCGTCAACAACATCCCGGCACCCTGGAACGAGCGCGTCGGCTCGATCCTCCCGGGCGCCCTGGCGGGCCAGCTGGCCGGCACCGGCAACCCTCAATCGCTCGGCGGCGCGCTCCTGTCGCCGCTCGCCGCGCTCGCGGTGATGGCCGCCTGGGTGGCGGTGCCGTACGCGGCGGCCGCCGTCCTGCTGGCCCGCAGGGACGCCTGAGGGCTCAGCTCGCGCTCAGCGGCACGCAGACACCGGTGGTGGCGGTGGCCGGCTTCGCCGCCGTCGTGCCCGCGTTCACGTCCGCCCCGAGGGCCACCTTGGCCGTGAGGGAGAGGGTCAGGGGCAAGGAGAGGAGACCGGGCGAACAGGCGGGAGCGCACGCCTCGGGCGCGGGCACCGGCTTCTCCACGGGCTTGGCGACGGGAGCCGGGGCCGGAGCGGGAGCGGGCTTGACGACCGGCTTCACAACGGGCGCGGGCGCCGGCTTCTCCACGGGCTTGGCGACGGGAGCCGGGGCCGGGGCCGGAGCGGGCTTGACGACCGGCTTCACGACCGGCGCCGGGTCGGGCTTCGACACGGCGGGCGTGGGCGTCACGATGACGGGCGGCTTGCCGGGATCCACATGCGGCCGGGGCGCCGGGCGGTCCTGCTTGCCGTCCTTCTTCTCGTCCTTCTTCTCGTCCTTCTTCTCGTCCTTCTTCTCGTCCACCTTGACGGAGCCGTCCAGGTCCTGCTTGTCCACCTGCGGGGAGACCGTCGTCTTGGTGTTCTCCTCCTGGCCGTCGCGGTTGATCTCGACCGTCTCGGGCGTGTCCTGCAACGTGGCCAGCTGGTCGTGGCCGGCCCACTGCAGGGCGGAGACGCTGTCGTTCTGCCAGTTGTACGGCAGCGCCCGCGCGTCCGTCTCCTCCTTCTGGAACGGGACGAGGACCAGCGTGAGGTCACGCATCAGGAACTGGTGCTGGCGCTGCTGCTCCCGCAGCCGCTGATTGTGCCGGTGCCCGTTCTTCTGGCGGTTGCGCTGGCCCCGGGAGTGCGGATGACCGAACCGGACGAGGCCGTGCTGTGCGGACATCGTGGCGGCCCCCGCCGGAGCCGCGACGAGAGGAACACCCGCGATCACGGCGCCGCCGGCGAGGACGGCGCCGATCGCGAGGATTCCGGCGACGCTCGTGCTTTTTGCCATTTCGTTTTCCCCCTAGAACATCCACAGCACAACCACCGTGCTTACCGATCTCGGGGTTTCCGCACCAATCACCGGACAAACGAGCCAAGACCCGGTCTTTCCCTTCCCCTGCGCATTGTTGAGGCCGCCCGAGGTTTAAATGTCCGCCTTATGAGAGAAATGTCCTGACACCGCCTGATGCCGCCCGCCGTACCGCCGCGAAGTGAGGGGGAGGCGGGTCAGGGTACGGCTCAGGCATGACCTCTGCACGGGACGAACTGGCGGGGCTCGACCCCTTCGACATCTTCGACACCGAGGCGGCGCGCCTCGACCGCTTCTTCTCCTCCCTCGACGAGGACGGCTGGAACCGCCCCTCCCGGTGCGACGGCTGGACGGTCCGCGACGTGCTCGCGCACCTGGCCGGCGAGGAGTCGTACAACCACGCGTGCCTGGACGACGACATCGACGGGTTCTACGAGCTGCTCGAACACGAGGGCGTGCGCGGCGGATTCGACGGCTTCAACGAGTGGTGCGTGCGCAAGCGGCACGGCCTGCCGGTGGAGCAGGTGCTCGACGAGTGGCGGACCAAGAACGGGGAGACGCGAAGGCGGATGCGCGCCCTCGGCCGCGACGGCACGCTGCACACGTCGGCCGGCCCCTACCCGGCCGGTCTCCAGACCTTCCACTACGACTCGGAGTACGCCACGCACGCCGACGACGTGGGGGCTCCGGTGACGTCCGACGAGGCCGGCGACCGCCTCGGCTGGCGGGTGCGGGTCGGCATGTTCGCGCTGGAGGAGCAGGGATCCAAGGCGCGGATCGAACACGCCTGTGGCCGGTTGCAGGTGCAGGTGGACGACGGTCTCACCGCCGACCTGTCCCCCGAGGAGTTCGTCGACGCGACGGTCGGCCGTCTGCCCGCCGGGCATCCTCTCGACCCCCGCATCCGGGGCGCGCTGCGCTGCCTCGCCTGAGCTCCGGCAGACCCCGAACGCGAAGACACCCCGAACGCGAAAACACGCCGGGCGCCCCCGCGGGCGCCCGGCGTGCGGGACATAACGGATCGGACCGCGCCCTCGGCAGCGGTGGTAATAAGACGCTCGTCTCCCGCCTTGGCGGGACCGCCGCCCACGAACCGGTGTTCCCGGGAGCGGGCCGTACGGGCAGGGCCGCGCGCGCGGTCACGGCACTCGTGGTGACGGCATCCTCGGTGACGGCATCCTCGGCGACGGCACCCTCGGTGACGGGCGCGGCGGGGCTCCGGCGTGCGGCTCCCCCTCCCACTGTGCCTCCAACCGGGCACCGGTACGGCAGGCTGACCGGACGTCCGCGGCCGGGCGGCCGGGTGGGACCTCCGGGCCGTCGGCCGACGACGGCTCGACGGCGGGACGGATATGGAATGCGTATCGATAAACGCCTCATGCGAATTCCCCGAATGAAATGCGGCCAGGACAGGCCGGTTTTGCCCGGGGGGATCCAGACGTGCGGCGGCCCGTCAACGATGCACCGGGATCGGGCCCAAATCAATCAGGCGCGCCGGAGAGAGCGCATTCCGCCCGATTAGACAGCAGATCAGGGCACCATCAGGGCAGCCAGGAGACACGGCCGCGCAGCACGCCGTACCCGACGAAGGCGACCACGTCGATCAGCGTGTGCGCGACGATCAGCGGCATGGTCCGCCCCCAGCGCTGGTAGAGCCGGCCGAAGACCACGCCCATCGCGATGTTGCCGAGGAAGCCGCCGAAGCCCTGGTAGAGGTGGTAGGAGCCGCGCAGGACGGCCGACACCCCCACCGCGCGCCACGGCGACCAGTCGCGCTGCCGGAGCCGGTGCAGCAGATAACCGGCGACCAGCACCTCCTCCAGCACGCCGTTCTGGGCGGCCTCGGCGACCAGGACCGGGATCCGCCACCAGGTGTCCGGCAGGCTGTCGGGCACGACGTTCAGGTTGAACCCGGACCGGAAGGCGAACAGGTAGAACACCAGCCCGCTGCCGCCGATCACCGCCGCGAGCAGGGCGCCGCGCAGCGTGTCGCGGCCCGGCTCGCGCCAGTCGGCCCCGATCGTGCGCATGGACTCGCCCGACCGCGCCAGCAGGTAGGCGACGAGCCCCACCGGCGCCACGTTCACCGCGATCCCCGCGAGGTGCAGCGAGAGATCCAGCCACGGGCGCCCGGGAGCCAGCGAGCCGACGAGCACCGCGTGCTGGTCGCCCAGGTCCTTCGGCGCGGTCAGAGCGCCGATGAGGCGGATGAGCGACAGCAGGGCGCTGGCGCCGAGCGAGACCGCGAAGACCGCGATGATCTCCGGCCCGATCAGCCGCGGCGTGAGACCCCGCAGGGCGGTGGCGTCGGCGGTGGCGTCGTCCATGCTGGCAGGGTAGCCGCCCCCGCACGGTCACCCATCCCGTCAGTACGGCAGCGCGCGGGACGTGAACGACGGTGCGACGAAGGCCGCCTTGAACTTCGGGAAGGCGACCGTGTTGGGGTTGCCGTCCGAGGTGTAGCGGTCGGTCGGGTTGGCCTTGAGCCAGTCGAGCCACGCCATCGAGCAGAACTTCTTGCAGTCGCCGACCTTCTCCTTCGACCTGATCCGCGGGATGCCGACGGGGTCGAAGTCCTTGGTGTACGGCGACGGCGCCGGGGTGTAGCCCGCGAGGAACACGCCCTTGTAGTCGTAGCGGGTGCCGCCGGACGCCCCCTGCAGCGCCCACTTCTTCTCGTGCGGCTGGTTGCCGTACGGCAGGGCGAGCGTGACCGGCGGCGTCTTGATCAGCGCGGTGATCAGCGTCTGCCCGGCCGCGATCTGGTTCTCCACCTGGTCCTTCGGCTTGCCGAGCAGGTTGAGGTGGTCGCGGGTGTGGTTGCCGATGTCGAAGTTGTGGTCCTTGAGCCACTGCAGGACCTGGATCTGCTCCTCCTGGCGGGCCTTGCCGAACAGGTCCTTGATCACGTACATGGTCGCCACCGGCCGGAAGCCCGGATGCTTCTTCGCGACGTCCATCAGGATGCCGACCGCGCAGTCCGGCGCCGGATTACCCATGCCGTCGAGCGTGAGCTGCGAGGGCGAGGAGTCGTCGAAGGTCAGCACCACCGGGTGCTTGCCCGCCGGAATGTCGATCTTTCCGGTGACGTACTCGGCCGCGGTGACCGGCACGTAGTCCTCCGCCGCGAGCCGCTCCAGCTCGTCGCGGAAGTCCTTCGGGCTGCGGTCGTCGCCCGGTGGCGGGTTCTTGACGATCCGGTGATACATGATCACCGGAACCTGCCCCAGCTCGTTGGCCTTCACCTGGGCGGCGGCGGCCGTCTCGGACTTGCGCAGCGCCGCCCCGGCCGCCGCGTTCTTCTGCTGGTGACCGGCCGGGCTCGCGTGCGTGACGTGCTTGCCCCCGCCGGCGGCGCAGGCGGAGAGCGCGACCGCGCCCAACGACGCCGCGGCGATGCCGGCAACCCTGAAGCGCCCCATGGATCCCCCTCATCGGGCCGCGCTTGACGATGAGGGGCTCCTACCCGCGGGACGTACTCACATCACGTGGCGTAGGACAAACATCACGCTAAGTGAGTCACACGTGGGGTTCGGCGCAGAAGGCGACGCCGTCCCCGCCGATCTCGACGGATCCCTCCGACGCGGCGGCGAACACCGACTCACCGGGCCGCAGCTTGACCTCCGAGCCCTCGGCGGTGCCCACGTTGACGACGCCTTCGGCGCACAGCACGATCCTCGGCAGGCCCCCCGGGAGCGCCTCGGCCGGTCCGGGCGCGATCCTGCGGAGCAGGAACTCCGGGACCGGCGGCACGTACGCGCCGCCGACCGGCTCCACCGCCACGGGCTGCGCGGCGGCGTCGGCGATCCGCAGCAGTTCCTCCACGTCGACGCGCTTGCCGGTGAGGCCCGCCCGCAGCACGTTGTCGGAGCAGGCCATGATCTCCACGGCGAAGCCGTCGAGATAGCAGTGCAGCACCCCGGCCCCGAGGAACAGCGCCTCGCCGGGCGCCAGCGTGTGGCGGCGCATCAGCAGCGGCGCGAGAACGGCGGGATCCTCCGGGTAGCGCCGGGCCAGCTTGGTGACCAGCGCGTAGTCGGGCGTGTGGACCGCCGACGCCGCCCACACGACCGACTCGACGAGCTTCCGTCGCGAGGTCGGCCACTCCAGCAGCACCCGCAGCGCGCCGAGCACGTCGCCGGCGCGCAGGGCCGCCACGACCGGTCTCAGCGCCTCCACGTGCAGCCGCTCGACCAGCATCGCCGCCTGCTCCGGCGGCCTGAACCCGGCCAGCCCGGTGAACGGCGTGAGCGCGCAGACCAGCTCCGGCTTGTGCCAGGGGTCGGTGTAGTTCGCGTCGCCCCGGGCGTGGCCGTCGGCGGCCTGCTCGGCGTCGGGGTGGACCTGCAGCGACAGCGGCGCGTCCACGGCGATCAGCTTCATCAGGTACGGCAGCCGGTCGCCGAACCGCCCGGCGACCGCCTCACCGAGGGTCCCCGCCGGGTCGGCCGCGACCGCGTCGGCGAGCGTGGTCTCGGCCCCGTCCCTCGTCAGCCGGGAGGAGGCGGCCGGGTGGGCGCCCAGCCACATCTCCGCCTCCGGACCCGAGGCGGGCCGCCCGGTCAGCTCGGCGATGGCCGTCCGGGAGCCCCAGGGGTAGTCCTTGATGACATTGGTGAGCAGATCCACGTGAGTCCTCTGCTTATCAGGCGCGGCGCGTCGGGGCGGGGGCGATCCGAGACTAACGGGATTCGTTGACGCACCGGAGCACGGGGTGACGGACGAGCGCGCCGGGGTCCAGGTCACCGCCGATGACGTGGAAGACCGCGGTCTCCCCCGGCAGCAGCGTGACGAGCTGGTCGTCCACGGTCGCGCGGGGGTCGAGCCGGTCGGGGAAGATCGCCAGCTCGCGCACGATCGTCCGCGCGGTCACCCGCACCCGCAGCCCGCCCTCGATCTCCTCGACCACCGTGTCCATCTCCGCCGGCGGGTAGTCCATGGCCGGGTCCTCTTCCGGGAACCGCAGCGCGCGTACGTCGCCGAGGGTGGCCACCAGCACCTCGCCCGGCGGGTTCCCGGCCCGCACGACCCCTTCGGGCAGCTCCACGGACGCCGTGCCGCGCGCCGGGACCGACACGTCGAGGCGCTCCTTGGCCAGGATCTCCCCCGCCAGGCTGAGCCGGTCGACGGCGAGCTCGCCCGACCACGGCTCGCCGGTGTCGTTGACGACCGCCAGCGCGTCGCCCTGGAACGTCAGCAACCGGTCGGCGTAGGCCCGGCGCAGCGCGTACCACAGCGGCTTGCGCCGCCCGCCGCCGTCCACCGCGGCCCAGGAGGTGACCGGCCAGCAGTCGTTGAGCTGCCACACGATCGTGCCCATGCAGTGGGGCGCGAGCGCCCGGAACCGCTCGATGCCGAACGCCATCGCCCTGGCCTGGTTGAGCTGGGTGTAGTAGTGCCAGTCGTCGAACCCGTCCGGCTGGGGCAGGTGCTCGCCGAGGCCGCGCAGCAGCTTGAGGTTGCCGTCGACGGCCTTCTGGTGGTGGGTCACGCCCGGGGAGTCCGGCGTCAGCGGATCGTCCGACACCGCGGCGCGCAGCGTCGCGTACGTCGGCGGGCCCTGGAAGCCGAACTCGGCCACGAACCTCGGCGTGTAGGTCGCGTAGTGGGTGTAGTCCTGGTGGTTCCAGACCGTCCAGATGTGGACGGTGCCCTTGGACGGGTCGTTCGGCGGCAGGTCGGGGGCCCCGGAGTAGGGGCTGCCCGGCCAGTAGGGCCGGGTGGGGTCGAGCTCGGCGACGACCCGGGGCAGCAGGTCGTAGTAGAAGCCGCCGCCCCAGCTGCGGCCCTCCAGCGTGTCCTGCCAGCCCCAGTCGGCGTGGCCCTCGATGTTCTCGTTGTTGCCGCACCACAGCACGAGGCTGGCGTGGCGGGCCAGGCGGGCGACGTGCTCGCGGGCCTCGGCCTCGACCTCCGCCGCGAAGCGGCCCTCCTCGGGATAGGCCGCGCAGGCGAACGGGAAGTCCTGCCACACGAGCAGGCCCATCTCGTCGGCGAGGTCGTAGAAGTCCTCGCTCTCGTACATGCCGCCGCCCCACACCCGCAGGCAGTTGGCGCCCGCGCCGGTCGCCTGGGCGAACCGCTCGGCCAGCCGCTCGCGGGTGATCCGGTTGGGGAAGCAGTCGTCGGGGATCCAGTTGAAGCCCTTGACGAAGACCGGCTTCCCGTTGATCACAAGGGTGAACGCGTCGTCGGTCCGGTCCAGCTCGACCGAGCGGAACCCGATCCGGCCCGTCCACTCCTGGTCCTCGAGCCGCACGGTCAGGTCGTACAGCGGCTGCTCGCCGTACCCGCGCGGCCACCACAGGTCGGGGTCGGGCACGGTCAGCGTGACGACGGCCCGCCGCCGCCCGGCGCCGACGGTGACGGTCTCGGTCACTCCTCCCGCCGAGGCCGTGAGCGTGAGCGGCCGTTCGGTAGCCCGCTCGATCGCCACGTGCACCTCGACGGTGCCGTCCGCCGAGGCGAAGGGCCGCACCTCGGCGATCCTGGCGGTGCTCCAGGTCTCGATGCCGATGGGCCGCCAGATCCCGGCGGTGACCACCGTCGGCCCCCAGTCCCAGCCGAAGTTGCAGGCCATCTTCCTGATGAACTGGTACGGCTCGGCGTACGCGCCCGGGCGGTCGCCGAGGGCCGCCTTCTGCGCCTCCGCGTACCCGTACGGCGGGTCGAACAGGATCTTGAGCGTGTTCTCGCCGGCGCTCAGCAGGTGCCGCACGGGGAAGCGGTACGACCGGTGCATGTTGGCCGTCGTGCCGATCTCGACGCCGTTGAGCACGAGCGTGGCGGCCGTGTCGAGTCCCTCGCAGACGAGGTCCGCCCGGTCGTCGTCGGCGCCGTCCCCCTTGGGCTCCCACGTGAAGGTGGTCTCGTACGACCATGCCGTGCGGCCGATCCAGGTCAGCCGGTCCTCGTTGTCGTCCAGGTACGGGTCCTCGATCAGCCCGGCGGCGAGGAGGTCGGTGTGGACGCAACCGGGAACGGCCGCGGGCAGGTCCGCGACCACCGGCCGGAGCTGCCCGGTCGACGACACGGCGGTGACGGTCCACCCGTCGTGCAGGGGACGGTGAGAGCTCACGCTTTCTCCTTAATCTTCGATGCCCCGCAGCCGGAGCAGGCCACGAAGTGGCCGCCTTCCACCTCGGCCAGCCCGGGACGGGTCCGGCTCTCCTGCGGCGCCTCGTGGTACGCGCACGGCACGTCCTCGGTCATGTCCTCGGCCGCGACATCCGTCCACTTGGCGTGCAGCCGGGGGACCGAGGCCAGCAGCGACCGCGTGTAGGCATGCGCCGGGTTGCCGAAGACGAGGTCCGTCCGGCCCATCTCGACGATCTTCCCGTGCCGCAGCACCACGGTCCGGTCGCTGACGTAGTTGCCGAGCGACAGGTCGTGCGTGACGAACAGGATGCCGAGGCCGCGCGCCCGCAGGTCGGCGAGCAGGTTGAGCACGTCGATCCGGGTGGACGCGTCGAGCATGCTGATGATCTCGTCGGCGACCAGCAGCCGGATGTCGAGGAGCACGGCCCTGGCGATCAGCATGCGCTGGAGCTGGCCGCCGCTGAGCTGGTGGGGATACTTGCCGAGGACGTTGCCGGGGTCGAGCCGCACGCTCTCCAGCGCGCCCTCGACGCGCTTTCGCCACTCGTCCGCGCCGGCCTGGGGGAAGTACTGCTCCTTGATCATCGCGAAGACGCGGTCGGCCCGGAAGACGGGGTTGTAGCAGCTGAAGGGGTCCTGGAAGACGCCCTGCACCTGCCGGTAGTACTCCTTGCGGTCCTTGATCGAGGCGATGTCCCTGCCGTCCAGGGTGATCCTGCCGCCGCTGATCGAGGCGAGGCGCAGGATCATCCGGCCGAGCGTGCTCTTGCCGCTGCCGCTCTCGCCGATGAGCGAGACCACCTCTCCCTCGCCGACCTCGAAGCTGACGTCGGAGACGGCCTTCAGCTCGCGCCCGCCGAACGCGCCGACGCGGTAGACCTTGGAGACGCTATCGAGTTTCAGCATTCACTCGGCCTTCCAGCAGGCGACGAAGTGGCCGGGGGCCACCTCGGCGAACGGCGGCTGCTCGGCGCACTGGTCGAACGCGAGCGGGCAGCGGTCCCTGAACCGGCATCCCCCGGGCGGCTTGAGCAGGGACGGCGGATTGCCGGGGATCCCCGTCAGCCTGCGGTCCTCGTAGCGCACCCCCACCTCGGGCAGCGCGGAGATGAGCTGCTTGGTGTACGGATGCCTCGGAGCGGTGACGAGCACGTCGGCCGGGGCCTTCTCGGCCAGCCGCCCGGCGTACATCACCATGATCGTGTCGGCGATCTGGTAGACGAGCGAGATGTCGTGGGTGACCACCATCATGCTCGTGACCAGGCCGCGGTCGCGGAACCCGAGCAGCGTCGTGGCCACGGCCTTCTGGCTCGACACGTCGAGCGCGGAGGTGACCTCGTCGGCGATCAGCAGCGAGGGGTTCAGCAGCGTGGAGACGACCATGACCACCCGCTGCTTCATGCCGCCGGACAGCTCGATCGGGTAGCGGTCGAGCACGTCCTTCGACAGGCCGACCAGCTCGAGCCGCCGCTCCAGCTCGGCCCGCTCCGGCCGCTCGCCGCGCGACTCCAGCAGCTCGCCGACCATCCTGCCGATCTTCCTGGTCGGGTTGAGCGCGCTCATCGAGTACTGCGGGATGAGCGACACCTCGCGGAAGCGGAACCTGTCCATCCCGGTGTCGTCCGACAGGGGCATGGTCCTGCCGTCCAGCTCCACCGTGCCGCCGACGTGCCGCATGCGGCCGTCCAGCCGGATCAGGCTCTTGGCGAGCGTGGACTTGCCCGAGCCGGACTCCCCCGCAAGGCCCATGATCTCGCCGTCCGCGACGGAGAACGTGACGCCGTCGAGCGCCTTCACCTCGCCGCGCAGCGTCCGGTAGTAGACCCGGAGGTCGGTGACATTCAGCGCCACGTCACATCTCCCTCAGCTTCGGGTTGAACACCTCGTCCAGCCCGACGTTCATGACGTAGAGCGCGCCGACGATCGCCGTGATGCCGGCGCCCGGAGGGATGAACCACCACCACAGGCCGAGCTGGAGCGCGCTCCACCGCGCGGCGTTGTTGAGCATCAGGCCGAGGGAGACCCCCTCGGTGGGTCCGAGGCCGATGAAGTCGAGCGAGGCGGCGATCAGGATCGCGCTGCCGAACAGCAGGATGAACGTCAGGAATAGGTACGAGCTCATGTTCGGCGCGATCTCCCGCAGGATGATCTTCGGGGTGCGCACGCCGCTCAGCCGGGCGAGGTCGACGAAGTCGCGCGAGCGCAGCGAGAACGTCTGCGCCCTGATCGCCCGCGCGGCCCACGGCCACGAGGTCAGCCCGATGAACAGCGCCTGCACGCCGATGCTGCGCACGCCCAGGTAGGCGTTGATGATCAGCAGCACCACCAGCGCGGGCAGCACGAGCACGATGTTGGTGAGCATGGTGAGCAGCTCGTCGACCCACCCGCCGCGGTAGCCCGCGACGAACCCCACGACCATGCCGACGACCGCCGCCAGCACGCCGCCGAGCACGCCCACGAGGAACGTCGAGCGCAGGCCGTACACGAACTGGGCGAAGACGTCCTGGCCGAACGTCGTGGTGCCGAACCAGAACTCACCGGACGGCGCCGCCATGGGCGGCCCGACGTAGTCGTTCGGCCCGTGGTCGAACAGCAGCGGCCCGGCCAGGCCGGCCACGAGGAACACGGCGACGATGACCGTGCCGACGACCAGCTTGCGGTTGCGCAGCGCGAAGTGCAGCGCCTCACGCCGCGCGGTGGGCACGGCCGTCATGCCGCTCCTCCCATCCCGGTCCTGGTGCGCGGGTCCACCAGGACGTACGCGATGTCGATGACGAAGTTGGCGATCAGCACGCCGATGACGATGAACAGGAAGGTGCCCTGCAGCAGGAAGAAGTCCTGGTTCTGGATGGCCTGGAGGATCAGGTGCCCCAGCCCGGGATAGCTGAAGACGATTTCGGTGACCAGCGCGCCGGCCACGAGCACGCCGAGTTGCAGGGCCAGGCCGGTCACCTGGGGCAGGATCGCGTTCCTGAAGGCGTAGCGCCGGACCAGCCGCATGGGCGCGCCGAGCGCCCGCAGGTAGTTGACGTAGTCCGCCTCCAGCTCGTAGATGATCATGTTGCGCATGCCGATGGCCCAGCCGCCGAACGCGACCAGGAACAGCGAGGCGAACGGGAGGAACCAGTGCTGGGCGAGGCTGCCGAGGAACTCCCACGACAGGGACGGCTGCAGGTCGAAGCCGTAGGCCCCGGCGACCGGGAAGACGCCCGCGACGATGCCGAGCGCCCAGGCCAGCAGGATCGCCAGCCACATGTACGGCGTGGCGGTCAGCACGTAGCCGATGGGGAGCACGCTGTTGTCGAGCCACTTGCGCCGCGCGGCGAAGGCGCCGAACCGGTTGCCCGCGAACCAGCTCAGCAGGATGGACGGGATCAGCAGGCCCAGCGTGTACGGGACCGCCCGGACGATCACGTCGGACACCGGCGTCGGAAACAGCCAGATGCTGATGCCGAGGTCGCCCTTCAGCAGCGAGCCCCAGAAGTTCAGGTACTGCCGCCACAGCGGCAGGTCGAAGCCGAACATCGCGGTGTAGTGCGCCCGCATGGCCTCGACGGCCGCCGGCTGTGCGACGTTGGCCCGCGAGAGCATGCTCTGCACGGGGTCACCCGGCATGAACCGCGGGATCATCCAGTTGATGGTCACGGCCACGAAGAACGTCAGGCCGTAGATGAGAAGCTTTCTGCCGAAATAGCGGCGCAAGATCGACCTCCCGGTCGCGGAACGGCGCCCCCCTCCCGTACGCAGGATGGAAGGGGGGCGCGAGAAGATCAGCCTCCGGAGGCCGGCTGGAGTTCGGTGAGCATGAGCGTGCCGCCCATCTCCAGCCAGTTGCGCCACACCGTCGGCGGATACTTCGGCGTGTTCGGCGCACTGCTGGGCCAGTTCTTCCAGACCGAGTTGGTGGTCTGGGACCACAGGCCGTTGTACCAGAGCGGGATGACCGGCATGTCCTCGAGCTGGATCTTCTGCAGCTCCGAGGTGACCTTCTTCATGCCCTCGACGTCCTCGGGCTTGACCTGGTCGAGCTGCTGCGTGAGCTCCCACGCCCGCTTGTTCTCGTACCGGCCGTAGTTCGTCGTGCTCTGCAGCTTCTGCACCGGCAGGCGGAACAGGTAGTCGTAGTACAGCCACGGGGTGTTCGCGAGCTGCTTGTCGTTGTTGAGGACGAGGTCGAACTTGCCCTGGTTGCGCACGTCGACGAGCGCGTTGTAGTCGGGGAAGTCCGCCTCGATGTCGATGCCGGCGGCCTTGGCGCTGGAGCTGATGACCCGGGCCGCCTCCATCCAGTCGGTCCACCCGGCGGGCACGATCAGCTTCAGCGAGATCTTGGCGCCGCTCGGCGACTCCACCAGCCCGTCGCCGTTGCGGTCCTTGTAGCCGGCGTCGGCGAGCAGCTGCTTGGCCTTGTCCGGGTTGTAGGAGAAGCCGAGCGTGGAGGTGACGTTCTTGTCGACGTACTTGTCCCACTGCGGCAGCAGGCCGGTCGGGTCGGACGCCTTGACCAGGTTGCCGTAGACGCCCTCGACGATCTTCTTGGTGTCGATGGCGTAGGCGACCGCCTTGCGGAACTCCTTGTCGTCCATCGGCTTCTTCGCCGTGTTGAACCACATCCAGGTGGTGTTCGCCGGCAGCATGTACGGCGGCTGGTCGTAGTAGGTCTCGATGCCGAAGTTGCCCTTGACCAGGTTGGCGATGCCCGGCAGGAAGTTGTTGCTGAGGTCGAGGCCCTTCTGCAGCAGCAGGCCCATCGCGACCTCGTTGCTGGAGTTGACGATGTCGACGATGTACTTGGGCTTGACGTCCTTGCCGAGGGCCTTGGTGGCCCACCAGCCGTCGCGCTTGACCCAGACCATGCGGTCCTGGTCGTGCGACTGGTAGGCGTACGGGCCGGTGCCCACGGGCTTCTCGTTGACCCCGTTCATCACCTCGTCCTCGGACCGCCCCTCCCACAGGTGCTTGGGGACGATGGCCCGGCTGTAGAGGTGGTTGGCCCACTCCTGGTGGTTGGCCGTGGTGAAGGTGAACTTGACCGTGTAGTCGTCGACCTTCTCGGCGCTCTTCATCCAGTCCCAGAGCGGGTGGTAAGGGACGGTCTCCATCTTGCCGAGCTCGAACGTGAAGATCACGTCGTCGGCGGTGAACGGCTTGCCGTCCGACCAGGTGATGCCCTTGCGCAGCTTGAGCGTGTACTCCAGTTCACCGGTCCAGTCGCCGCTCTCGGCCAGCCACGGCGAGAACTTGTCGGTGTTCGGGTCGTACATGAACAGCGTCTCGTAGACCAGGCCCTTGGTGCCGGTGGCGAAGTCCCACTCGCGCAGCGGGTTCCAGTTCGCGGGCGGTCCCCACTGGGTACCGCTGGTGTAGAGGGTCTGGTTACGCGGGAAGGCCCCGCCGCTGCCGTCCGCGGGAGCGGCCGCGCCGCCTCCCGCCGCGCCGTCTCCCGCCGGCCCGGTGGGCGTGGACGAACCCCCGCCTCCCGAGCAGGCCGCGCTTAACAGGCCGGCTGCCAGCACCGGTATAAGAAACCGCGTTCGGTTTCGCATGGCGACTCTCCTTCCCCCACGCGACACCGCGCGGGGTCCGCACTCCCTGCCAGGCCCCGATGAACAGCGGTCCGCACCGCTCGCCTCGCCGCGCCGTAGGTGCTGAACCGGATAAGTACCGAGACCGTAAAATCCGGATGTCGCTGGTGTCAATAGGGGAAGATGTAGGCAAAGTAACGGTAGTAAGGTGAGGGTCACTGGACCGGTTCAGCCGAGGGGACACGTGAGAAGACCGACCATCGCGGACATCGCACGGCAGGCGGGGGTCTCCAAGGGCGCGGTCTCGTACGCCCTGAACGGCCAGCCGGGAGTGTCCGAAGCCACCAGGGCCCGCATCCTGGCCATCGCGAACGAGATCGGCTGGCGCCCCAACATCGCCGCAAGGGCGCTCAACGGCGCCCGCGCGCACGCCGTGGGCCTCGCCCTGTGCCGGCCCGCCCGCTTCCTCGGCGTCGAGCCGTTCTTCATGGAGCTGATCAGCGGCATCGAGGCGGAGCTTTCCGCCCGCTCCTACGCGCTGCTGCTCCAGGTGGTCGGCGACCACGAGGCCGAGATGGGCGTCTACCGCCGCTGGTGGGGGGAGGGCCGGGTGGACGGCGCGATCCTCGTCGACCTCCACCTCGACGACCCCCGCGTGCCGCAGGTGGAGGAGATGGGCATGCCCGTCGTCGTCCTCGGGCATCCCTCGGCCGCCGGATCACTCGTGCCGGTCTGGGCCGACGACAGCGCGGCCGTACGCGAGACGGTGGAGTATCTCGTCGCGCTCGGGCACCGGCGGATCGCCCGCGTCGCCGGACTGCCCCGGCTGTCGCACACGGCGATCCGCGATCGGGCGTTCGGCGACGTCTGCGCGGGCCTCGGGCTGGACGCCTGCCCGATCGTGCACACCGACTACACGGGCGAGGAGGGCGCGCGGGCCACGCGGCGGCTGCTCAGCTCGCCCGAACGGCCCACGGCGATCGTCTTCGACAACGACATCATGGCCGTGGCCGGCCTGTCGGTCGCGCAGGAGATGCGGCTCGACGTGCCGGCCGACCTGTCCGTCGTCGCCTGGGACGACTCCCCGCTCTGCCAGGTCGTCCGCCCGCCGCTGACCGTGCTCACCCGCGACATCCCGGCGTACGGCGCGCACGCGGCGCAACGGCTGCTCGCGCTGATCGACGGCGTGGAGGCCAGCCCGCTGGAGGACGAGGCCCCGCGCCTGACCACCCGCGGCAGCACCGCGCCTCCCGCCTAGATTTCACGCCAGGACTTCACGCCTGGATTTCACGCCTGGGCGGGGAGCGCAGACCAGTCGATCACCAGGCGCTGCGGGTCCGCGGGGTCGGTCCACACCTGGACCGTCCGGCCCGGCAGGACGGCGCCCATCAGCAGCCGGGGAAGGATCTGCCGGTGCGCGACCGCGTACGGCGCGCCGGAGGCGGGCTGCACCCGCAGGTCGAAGGCGACGACGAGCTGGTCGTTCACCATCGTGCCCGTGTCCCGCATGCTCGCGACCAGGGCGGTGGCCGGCAGGCCGGTGCCGACGAGATCCTGGTTGCCGGTGCCCAGGAAGCTCTTCATCTGGCCGAAGACGCCGCCCGACGGGCCGCCGCCGCCGACCAGCCTGGAGGCCAGGATGACGACGTCGCCGATCAGCAGGAACATCCCGACGATGAAGGCGGGCAACCCCCATGACATGGTGGAGATCGAGCCCATCCCGTAGATGCCTGCGAACAGCAGGACGATGCCGGCGCTGGCGCCGATGACGAAGACGTTCCGCGACATTGCTCTCAACCCTTCCGAATCCTCGTACGTCATAGGGATAGGCGGACGGGCTTGATCAACGCTTGCACAGTGCTTACGCGCGCCTCCGGCACGGTGGTTACTCCGTTTGAAAGGTGACGTTCAGGGGAGATCGCTACACTTGGCCCCGTTTGCCGCTACTGGCTTTCGACCTGGTGAGAAACGCCTGGTCCGACCCTCAGGAGCACGACAGTGGGTCACGTCGACGTCCGTCCCGCGCCCCCGGCGGAGGACCTCCCGGCGCCGCCGCCCCGGACGCCGCCCAAATGGCGGCCATGGCTGTGGGTCACCTTGTCGGGAGCGCTGGGCGTGCTCACGGGTGCCGCCACGTTCGCCGTCGGCGGTTACGTCAAGCTGAGCGGCAACGTCAAGCACGAGACGGTGACCCAGAAGGATCTCGGGGGCGAGGCACGCCCACAGAAGATCAGCAAGGCGCTCAACGTGCTGATCGTCGGCTCGGACCAGCGCAACGGCGCCAACGCCAAGTACGGCAAGTTCCCCGGCGAGCGCACCGACACGATCATCGTGGCGCACATCTCCCCGAACCGGGACGGCGCGGTGCTCATCAGCTTCCCGCGCGACTCACTCGTCCGCCTCCCCGCCTGCCCGGCCAAGGGCAACCTGCCGGGCCAGCGGCCGCACGTCGGGATGATCAACGAGTCCTTCAACTCCGGCGGCATCGGCTGCACCTGGAAGACGATCGAGGGCCTCACCGACATCCACATCGACCACTTCGTGAAGGTCGACTTCACCGGCTTCAAGGCGATGGTGAACGCGCTCGGCGGCGTGCAGGTCTGCCTGCCGCAGGCCGTCCACGACAAGAAGGCGCTGCTCGACCTGCCCGCCGGCAAGCAGATCCTCAAGGGCGAGCAGGCGCTCGGATACGTCCGTGCCCGCTACTCGCTCGGCGACGGCTCCGACATCGGCCGGATCCAGCGCCAGCAGATGTTCCTCGCCTCGATGGCCAAGAAGGCCATGAGCGGCGAGACGCTGACCAATCCCACGACGCTGTTCGGCTTCCTCGACGCGGTGACCAAGTCGATCACCACCGACCCCGACCTCACGATCGGCGTGATGAAGGAGCTCGCGACGAGCGCGCAGGGCCTGACCGCGGGGCAGATCCGCTTCGTCACCACCCCGTGGCGCTACTCCATCACCAACCCGGGCCGGGTCGAGTGGGTGCAGCCGCAGGCCCAGCGGTTGTTCAAGATGGTCGCCGCCGACCAGATCGCCAAGAACGTCAAGAGTGGCGAGCAGAAGATCCCCAAGTCGCAGATCCACATCCTGGTGCGCAACGGCAGCGGGCAGCAGGGACTCGGCACCCAGGTGGCCGCCGAGCTGGAGCAGCGCGGCTATCACATCGTCAAGGTCGAGCAGGCGCCCAAGCCGTACGCCAAGACCGTCGTCGCGTACTCCGAGAACGGCGAGAGCCGGGCGTCCCGGCTGTTCCGCGAGCTCAAGAAGTCGCGGTCCCGCCTGGTGCGCACGGCGACCACGCAGACCCTCGTGCTGGGCATCGGGGCCGACTGGCAGGGGATGAAGCCCCCCAGGACGCTCGACGACGTGGAGGGCTTCGACGCCACTCAGGACAGCTGCACGGCCTCCTAGCCGAAGAGCCAGCCGAACAGGCCGCCGCCGCGGCCCGAGGATCCCTGGGTGGGGGCGGGCGCGCTGGTCGGCTGCTCGGTGACCGGCTCGGAGGTGGGGGCCGTGGCCGCCTGCTCCTCGGACCTCCCGGTGTCCGTCCCCGAGGTCCGCCCGTCCGACCGGTCGTCGGCGGACGACCGCTCATGCGTGTCGACCGACACGCGGGACCGTGACGGGCGCGGGGTGTCGTCGTCCCCGGAGCCGGGGTTCTGCGCGCGGGACCGGGACGCGTGCGTGGGCGCGGACGACGCCGTGGGCGCCGAGGTCTCCGACGTGCCGGGCCGGGTCCGGGTGGGGTCGGCCGTGGAAGCGTCGGTCGGGGCGTCACTGGGCACGGCGTCGACGGGGACACCCGTGGGCGCGTCGGTGGGCTCGCCTGCCGTGGCGTCGTCAAGGGCCGGCGAGGCCGGCGCCGTCGCGGCCGTCCCCGCCCCGGCGGCGCAGCTCGCCCCGTCCTCGCACTCCGCTCCGGAAGGCTGCCCGACCCACAGCGCCAGCGCCCAGATGGCGCCCAGGACGCCGACGGCGATCAGCCCGGTCCGCAGCAGCATCCCGCCGCGCCGCGAACGCTCCTCGTCGTCCTCGTCCGGGTCGGGGGCGTTACGCCAGCCCGAGCCGAGGAAGCCGCGCGGATCGGTGTCGCCGTCGCTCACGTATTCCCCGTCGCTCGCGAATTCCTCGTCGCCCACCGGGCCCTCGCCGCTCAACGGCTCCTCTGAGCGGAGCCGGGCGGTGCGTCCGGCGGCGTAGTCGTCCTGCTCGGCGTGGTCGGCGGGGGTCTGGGCGGGCTGGTCCGGCCGCCAGTCCTCCGACAACACGTCGCCCTGCTCGCCCGGCCTGCCGCCGAGAGCGTGTTCGTCCTGCTCCTCGGACCAGAACCGGTCTCCTTCCCCGCCGTACTGGCCTTCGCCGGTGATGTACGGGCGGAGGAGCGAGCCGTCCTGCTCGTAGGCGTCCTCGGTGACCGGGTCGCGCATGAAGGTCCTTCCTCGGTGGGCTTTTGGGTCGTGTCCCAATAGCGAACGTTCCTAGCACTGGTCGACACGTCCTGTCTGGAAATTTCACAACAATCACTGGAAGCAGGGTTGTCACTCTCGCAACAAACCCTGCTAACCCATCGGGCTTGACGGGATTCCTGGAACGGTCTTTAATATCGACTAAACCGACTGACTTGGTAGGAATCTTCCGGAATAGAGGACAGGCATGAGAGTGCGCAGGCTCGGGGCCATCGCAGCCGCCGTCATGGCGACGACCACCCTGGTCACCGCCTGCGGGGGAGACGACAACGCCGGCGGGGGCGACGGCGGCGGCAAGGTCCAGTTGGCGCTGGTCGCCTACTCCACCCCCCAGGCGGCGTTCGAGGACATCATCAAGGCGTTCCAGAAGACGCCCGAGGGCAAGAACATCACCTTCACCCAGTCGTTCGGCGCGTCCGGCGACCAGAGCCGCGCCGTGGCGAACGGGCTCAAGGCGGACATCGTCGAGTTCTCCCTGGAGACCGACATCACCCGGCTCGTGAAGGCCGGCATCGTCGCGCCGGACTGGAACTCCGGTCCCACCAAGGGGATCCTCACCAAGTCCGTCGTCGTCATCGGCACCCGCAAGGGCAACCCGAAGGGCATCAAGACCTGGGACGACCTCGTCAAGCCCGGAGTCGAGGTCATCACGCCGAACCCCTTCACCTCCGGCGGCGCCCGCTGGAACCTGCTCGCGGGCTACGGCGCCAAGTCGAACAAGGGCGCCGACCAGGCCGCCGGGCTCGCCTTCCTGGACGCGCTGCTCAAGAACGTGCCGGTCCAGGACGACAGCGGCCGCAAGTCGCTGCAGACCTTCACCGGCGGCAAGGGCGACGCGATCCTCACGTACGAGAACGAGGCGATCTTCGCTCAGCAGAACAACCAGGAGATCGACTACACGGTCCCGGACTCGACGCTCCTCATCGAGAACCCGGTGGCCGTGACGAAGAACAGCACCCACCCCAAGGAGGCCGCGGCCTTCCTCAAGTACCTCTACTCGGTCGAGGCTCAGACGATCTTCGCCAAGAACGGCTACCGCCCGGTCGCCGACGGCGTGACCGGCTTCGACTGGCCCGCCCCGCCGCAGCTGTTCACGATCCAGGACCTCGGCGGCTGGGACAAGATCACGACCGACTTCTTCGACCCCAAGACCGGCAAGGTCGCGGAGATCGAACGCAAGCTCGGCGTGGCGACGGAAAAGTGACGCCGGAAGTGACGCGGAAGTGACCGCCATCACCGTAAGACCTGTCCGACGCCTGGCCGGCGGCACCGCCGCCGGCCTCGGCACCGCGGTGCTGTACCTGAGCCTGATCGTGCTGATCCCGCTGGCCGCCGTCGTCTGGCGCTCGGCCGACGAGGGGCCCGGGTACTTCTGGCGCTCGGTCACCACCCCCGACGCCTGGGCGGCGCTCACCCTGACCATCGGCGCCTCGGCGCTCGTCGCCCTGGTCAACCTGGTCATGGGCACGGTCATCGCCTGGGTGCTGGTCCGCGACCGCTTCCCCGGCCGGGCGGTGCTCGACACGATCATCGACCTGCCGTTCGCGCTGCCGACCATCGTCGCCGGTCTCGTCCTGCTCGCGTTGTACGGCCCGCAGTCCCCCCTCGGGATCAACCTGGCCTACAGCAGGGCCGGGGTCGTGCTGGCGCTGCTGTTCGTGACGCTGCCGTTCGTCGTGCGTACGGTGCAGCCGGTCCTGCTGGAGCTCGACACGGAGATGGAGCAGGCGGCGGCCTCCCTCGGCGCGGGCCCGTTCCAGACGTTCCGCCGGGTCATCCTGCCGAACCTGATTCCCGCGATGCTGTCCGGCACCGCGCTCGCCTTCACCCGGGCGATCGCCGAGTTCGGCTCGACCGTGCTCATCTCGGGCAACCTGCCGTTCAAGACGCAGGTCGCGGCGGTGAACATCTTCAGCCAGATCGAGGGCGACAACACCACCGGCGCGGCCGCGATCTCGACGGTCCTGCTCGTGGTGGCGCTGGTCGCGCTGATCACGCTCGACGTCCTGCAGCGCTGGGGGAGCCGCCGTGGCTAAGCACGTCCTGCGCGGGGTCGCCGTCGTCTACGTCCTGTTCCTGCTGGTGCTGCCCGTGGCGCTGATCGTCTGGCGGACCTTCGGAGACGGGCTCGGGCCGTTCGCCGAGGCCCTGACCTCCCCGTCGGCCCTGCACGCCTTCACGGTCACGCTGACGGTCGCCGGCTGGGCGGTCCTGGCCAACACGGTCTTCGGGGTCGGCGCCGCGCTCCTGCTCGTCCGCCACGAGTTCCCCGGCAAACGGCTGCTGGGGGCCTTCATCGACCTGCCGATGGCCGTCTCGCCGGTCGTCGTCGGGCTCGCGCTCATCCTCGTGTACGGCCGGTTCTCCCCCCTCGGCGGCCTGCTGGAGAGCTGGGGGATCCAGGTGATCTTCTCCACCCCCGGCATGGTGCTGGCCACGGTGTTCGTGTCGCTGCCGCTCGTCGTGCGGGCCGTCGTGCCGGTCCTTGAGGAGCTCGGAGACGAGCAGGAGCAGGCCGCGCACACACTGGGGGCGAGCCGTCTCCAGACGTTCGTCCGCATCACGCTCCCCGGCATCCGCTGGGCCCTCGGCTACGGCGTCGTGCTCTGCCTGGCCCGTTCGCTCGGCGAGTACGGCGCGGTCGCGGTGGTCTCCGGCCGCCTCGTGGACCAGACCCAGACGCTGACGCTGTTCGTGGAGGAGCGGTTCCAGAACTTCGACCAGCCGGCCGCGTTCGCCGCCGCCACGGCCCTCGCCCTGATCGCCGTGGTCACCCTGCTGCTCACCAAGCTCCTGCGCCCGAAGGATCGCATCGATGGCAATTGAGGTACGCGACGTGAACAAGTCGTTCGGGACGACCCCCGTCCTGCGCGACGTGTCGCTGGACGTCGCCGCGGGGTCGCTCACCGCCCTGCTCGGCCCGAGCGGCGGGGGGAAGTCGACGCTGCTGCGGGTGATCGCCGGACTGGAGCGGCCCGACACCGGGACGGTACGGATCTCCGGTGTCGACGCCACCCGGCTGTCCCCGCAGCGGCGCAACGTCGGCTTCGTGTTCCAGCACTACGCCGCCTTCAAGCACCTCACGGTCTTCCGCAACGTGGCCTTCGGACTGGAGATCCGCAAGCGGCCCAAGGACGAGATCCGCAAACGCGTCATGGAACTGCTGGAGCTGGTCCACCTGGAGAAACTGGCCGACCGCTACCCGTCCCAGCTGTCGGGCGGCCAGCGCCAGCGCATGGCCCTGGCCCGGGCCCTCGCGGTGGAGCCCCAGGTGCTGCTGCTGGACGAGCCGTTCGGCGCCCTGGACGCGCAGGTGCGCAAGGAGCTGCGGACGTGGCTGCGCCGGCTGCACGACGAGGTCCACGTCACCACCGTGTTCGTCACCCACGACCAGGAGGAGGCCATCGAGGTCGCCGACACGATCGTGGTGCTGGCCGGGGGCGAGGTCGTGCAGGCCGGAAGCCCCGGCGAGGTATACGACAACCCGGCCAACCCGTTCGTGATGCGCTTCCTCGGCCCGGTCACCGAGATCGGCGGCACCCTGGTCCGCCCCCACGACGTCGAGATCAGCCCGGACCCCGTCGAGGGCGGCTCTCCCGCCGTGATCTCCCGCGTCGTACGGCTCGGCTTCGAGGTGCGCGTAGAGGTGGAGATCGGCGGGCAGGAGGCGTGGGTCCAGGTGACGCGGGAGCAGGCCGACCGGCTCGGTCTCGGGCCGGGCGACACCGTGCACGTCCGGCCCGCGCCGGGCGCCCGATCCCTGGCTCTCGCGCTGTGAAGGATGCAGCCGTGATGGACGCAGCTGTAACGGACGCAGTGTAAGAAGATGCGGCTCTCCGTACGGACCCAGTACGCCCTGCGCGCCGCCGCCGAACTGGCCGCGGCCGCGCCGGGGCCGGTCCCGGCCGAGCGGATCGCGGCCACCCAACGCATTCCCCGGCGGTTCCTCGACAACATCCTGCTGCAGATGCGGCGGGCCGGCCTGATCCACAGCCAGCGCGGGCCTGAGGGCGGATACTGGCTCGCGCGGCCCGCCGAGCAGATCACGCTCGCCGACGTCGTCCTCATCATGGAGGGAGCGCCCCCGGACAGCGAGGGGTTCCACGGGGTCGCTGAGCCCCTTGGCGACGTCTGGACGGCGCTGCGCGACCACGAGCAGGCCACGCTCACCGAGGTCACGCTCGCCCACATCGCCACCGGTTCACTTCCTCCACTCTGATCCCAGTACTTGTGCAAGACTCCACATTCAGGTGGAACGTGCCGTGGCGTAGAGGCAGGCGGGATGGGTACTGCTGGGCAGCTCATCGTCAGGCGATACCGGCTGGTCCGCGCCCTCGGCCACGGCCGCACCGGGCTGGTGTGGGAGGGCCGCGACACGCTGCTCGACCGGCCCGTCGCGATCCGCGAGGTCCTGCTGCCCCCGAACCTGAGCGAGACCGCACGGCTGCGGCTCGTCCAGCGGATCTCCCGTGAGGCCCGCCAGGCCGAGCGGCTGCGCCACCCCCACATCGCCGCCGTCCACGACGTCGCCGACGAGGGCGACACCCCCTATGTCGTGACGGAGCTGGTCCCCTCGCGCTCGCTCGACGGAGTGGTCTCCGGCGACGGACCGCTGCCCCCGGCCGAGGCCGCGCGGATCGCCCGCACCGTGCTGTCCGCGCTCACGCACGCCCACGCCGCCGGCGTACGGCACGGCGACGTCCGGCCCGCCAACGTGCTCCTCGCGCACGACGGGCGGGTGCTGCTCGCCGACTTCGGCGTGTCGATGCTGGCCACCGATCCGGCGTTCGCCCGTACACCCGGGAGCGGCAGCCCTCCCCTCGGCCGCGGCGCCGAGACGTACCTCGCTCCGGAACGGGCCGCCGGCGGGCCGCGCACGGTCGCCGCCGACCTGTGGTCGCTGGGCGCGACCCTCCACCTGGCCGTCACCGGCAGCCCGCCCACGGGCCAGGGACCGCTGGAGGAGGTGCCCGGCGAACTGCGCGCGGTGCTGACCGGGCTGCTGGCCCGGGAGCCCAGGCGGCGGATCGACGCGGAGACCGCCGACCGCCTGCTCGCCGCGATCGAGCCGCCCGCCCCGCCTCGGCCCGTACGCCGCGGCCCCGGCCGTGCCCGTCTCGTCACGGGGATCGCGGTGGCCGTGCTCCTCACCTGTGCTGCCGGAGGGTGGGCGATGCTGCGGCCCGGCGGGGACAGCCGGGCCGCAGAGATCTCCCCGTCGGTGTCGGTGTCGACCTCGGTGTCGGCCTCGGCGTCGGCCTCGGTGTCGGCCTCGGTGTCGGCGTCCGGGCGACCCGCGCGGCGGCTGAAGCTGAAGTGGCACACCTCCGGCGCCGGTTGGCGGGCCGGGGTGCCCCGCGGATGGACCCGCGAGGACGGGCCCTACTCGACCTCGTGGCGCTCGCGGGACGGCGAGGCGGCGTTCACGGTCGAGGTGACCGCGCAGCGCGGCACCGATCCGCTGGCCGCGCTCGGCGAGGCGGAGGAGATTCTCCGCCCAGACGCCACGACCTATCGCAAACTGCGGCTCAGGACCGTGAACGGCGAGCACGGCCCTTCCGCCGACTGGGAGTTCACCTGGACACCCCGCAAGGCGTCGGCACGGGACCACCTGGCCAAGGGAGTGGAGTATCACCAGTACCGCCGGGTGATCTCCACGGGCACGACGACGAGCGTGCTCACCTGGACGACCCCCGCCGACGGCTGGGACGCCCTGCGGCCGACGCTCGTGAGAGTCCTCGCGCTGTTCGAGCCGCCGTCACTCCTCCCGGCACCTTCCGCGGTCCCGACACCTTCGACGGTCCCGACACCTTCGACGGTCCCGACACCTTCGACGGTCCCGACACCTTCCGCGGCCTGAAATCCACCCGCGCTCTCCTCGTGTGTGCCATGATGACGCACAAGTGAAAGTGACAACGGTTTTCATTCCTGATCGGGGGCCATGATGCGAGTGGCGTTCGTCGGCAAGGGCGGAAGCGGCAAGACCACGCTGTCCTCGCTGTTCGCCAGGTACGCGACGCGGAGGGGGCCGGTCGTCGCGATCGACGCCGACATCAACCAGCACCTCGGCCTGGCCCTGGGCCTGGCTGTGGACCCGGCTGGGGACCGGGCTGGGGACGCGGCCGAGCAGCCGCCACCACTGGGCGGGATGCTGACCGAGATCAAGGACTACCTGCGCGGCGACAATCCGCGGATCCGCGACGCGGCGTCCATGGTCAAGACGACCCCGCCCGGGCGCGGCTCGCGGCTGGTACGGCTGGACGACCCGTTCTTCCCGTCGTGCTCCGTCGAGGGCGTCTCGCTCATGGTCACCGGCCCCTTCGAGGAGGACGACCTCGGCGTCGCCTGCTACCACTCCAAGCTGGGCGCGGTGGAGCTCTACCTCAACCACCTGGTCGACGGCCCCGGCGAGTACGTCGTGGTGGACATGACCGCGGGGGCGGACTCCTTCGCCTCCGGGTTGTTCACCCGCTTCGACCTCACCTTCCTGGTCGCCGAGCCGACCCGTCAGGGCGTGAGCGTCTACCGGCAGTACCGCGACCACGCCGCCGGGTTCGACGTCGAGATCGCCGTCGTGGGCAACAAGGTCCACGCGCCGGAGGACGTCGACTTCCTCCGCGAGCACGTCGGCGACGACCTGCTGACCTGGTTCGGCCACTCCCCCGCCATCCGCGGCATGGAGCAGGGCCGGCCGTTCACGCTCGACGACCTGGAGCCCGCCGGCCACCTGGCCCTCGCCGCCATGCTCGACCGGCTCGACGCGCAGCCCAAGGACTGGCCGAAGTTCGGCAGGCAGGCGGCCGAGTTCCACATCAGGAACGCCCGCGCGTGGGCCGACCGGGCGACGGGAGAGGACCTGAGCGCGCAGATCGACCCCGGCTTCGTGTACGGCCCGGCCGTCGCCGCCTCATGAACGTGTCGCCTCCGCGCCAGATGGAGGCCCGCGGCGTTCGATTTACCGTCAACTGCGTCCCCGCTCTCTGAGCAGACGCCGAGAGGAGAACAGCTCATGTCGCTGTCCGTGTCCAACGACCTGCTCGACCAGGCCCGCGCCGGTGAGGTGGACGACGCGGCCTTCGTGGCCTGCGTCCGCGACTCGCTGCCGTACGCGTGGGCGACGATCACCGCGCTGGTCGAGCGGCGGGACCGGTCCGGCGCCGACTTCGCCGACAACCAGGTGCCGCCGCCCGACGAGACCGCTCGCGGTCAGTTGCTACGCTGCCTGGCCAGCGACGCGATGCGCGGCGCCCTCGAAAGGCACTTCGGCGTACGGCTGGCCTTCCAGAACTGCCACCGGGTCGCGGTGTTCCGTCCGGAGGCCACCGAGGCCTATCGGGAGTTCGTCACCCCCCGCGCACAGATCCTGAACCAGAGCCCCGAACTGGTCGACTGCTGACCATGCCGGCTGGGGGCGGCGCTCCGGTTCACGCCGCCCCCTGCCCTCGCTGTCTCACGGCCGGAAGCACCTCCGCGCCGAGGCGTGCGATGTTCTCCAGCGTCCGTGCGCGGTCGCCGGCACCCTCGACCATCAGGATGAGGTGCCGCAGCCCGGTCCGTGCCGCCGTGGTGGTGATCTTCTCCACGCAGTGCTCCGCCGAGCCCACCGGATGGATCCGGCACAGCAGGTCCACGTACTCCGGAATGTCCCGTCGCGGCGGCGGCCGGCCGTCCACGGGGACATACCCGGCCAGTCCCGGCCCGAGCCAGCGCGGCAACGACTCCCGCATCTCCCGTACGGCCTGCTCGGTGCTGTCCGCCACGTAACCGAGCGCGGCGCCGATGTGCGCCGCCGGGCCTGCCGCGTACGCCTCGTAGGCGGCGATCATTCCCGCCTTCTCGTCGTCGCCGATGTGCATGCCGAGGAGCATGGGCAGCCCCCGTTCCGCTGCGAGCCGGACCGTGCCGTCCGACGTGCAGGCGACCACCGGCGACATCCGGGCCTGCGGGACCATCGTGACCTCCCGGAAGCGGAAGAACTCCCCGTCCCCCGCCACCGGGCCGCCGTTCAGTGCCGTGCACAGCAGGTCGAGCGATTCGGGGAAGCCCCGCTCGAATCTCGCCGTCCCGGTGCCGAAGACCTCGAGTTCCCGCCATGGGCCCCCACGCCCCACACCGAGCCGGAACCTGCCGTCCGACACGTGGTGGAGGATCGCCGCCTGCTCCGCCAGCGCGACCGGGTGCTGAGCGGACAGCACGCTGACCGCCGTCCCCACCGTGATCCGCGAGGTCCGGCCGAGCGCCACGGCCGCCAGCGTCACCGCCGACGGACAGACGCCGTACGACATGAAGTGGTGCTCGGCGATCCAGGCGTCGTCGAACCCGGCCCGTTCGGCGGCCTCGATCGCCTCCAACGTGTCGCGCAGCACGTCCCCCGGCGCCATGCCCGGGAAGCCCGCCGCGACGAGGAAGACCCCGATCCTCATGCCTGCGGCCGCGTCCCTAGCGAGGGCCGCCGTTGACGTAGAGCGTCTGGCCGGTGACGTACGACGCGTCGTCGGAGGCGAAGAACGCCACCACTGACGCGACCTCGGTCGGCTGGCCGACCCGCCGCAACGGCACCGCCTGCGCCAGGGTGGCCTGGTGCTCCTCCGGCGTCACCCCCAGCCGCACGGCCGTCGCCTCGGTCATCGGCGTCGCGACGTATCCCGGCGCGACCGCGTTCACCCGGACGCCGAACGGGCCTAGCTCGATCGCCATGGTCGCGGTGAGCCCCTGGATGCCCGCCTTGGCCGCCGCGTAGTTGGCCTGCCCCCTGTTGCCCAGCGCCGACCGGCTCGACAGGTTGACGATCGCCCCCGACCGCTGCTCCACCATGTGCTTCTGGACGGCCCGGCTCACGAGGAAGACGCTCTTGAGGTTCACGTCGACGACCTTGTCCCAGTCTTCCTCCGACATGCGGAACAGCAGGTTGTCGCGGGTCAGCCCGGCGTTGTTCACCAGCACGTCGATCCGCCCGAACTCTGCCATCACCCCCGGCACGAGCGCCTCGACCTGAGCGCTGTCGGAGACGTCACAGCCGAACGCGACCGCCCTCCCCCCGGTGACGGTGATCTCGTCAACGATCGAGGCGCACCGGTCCGCGGTGAGGTCCACGCAGGCCACCGCCGCGCCCTCCGCGGCCAGCCGGCGTGCGATCGCCGCACCGATCCCCCGCGCCGCGCCGGTGACCACCGCGAACTTCCCGATGAACCGTGACATCGCCAGCCTCCTCACCCCGATTCGATCACAGCAACTTACTCCGAGTCATCCTCCCGGCCACATCACAGAGCAGCCAGATCAAAGAGCAGCCACATCACAGCTCGCCTAGATCTGCGGCCCTCGGCCTTTTATGCGGTGGTGGTAGGTGAAGGCCCAGCGGTCGGTGCCGGCTTTGCGGCGGGTGTAGCGGTCGGGGTGGCGGTAGCGGTCGCGGTTGTGGAACTGGCAGGCGGGGCCGAGCAGGTTCAGGTCGGTGAGGCCGCCGGTGCTCCAGTTGTCGGCGTGGTCGATCTGGCACATGGTTGCCGGGAGGGGGCAGCCGTCGATCCAGCAGGTGGCGTAGCGGGTGAACACGGCCCTGCGTTGGGCGGGGGTGGCCAGGCGGACCTTGCGGCCCATGTCGAGCACCTGCCCGTCGGCGTCCATCACCAGCCGCACCAAAGTGGAGGTGCGGGCAAGGCGGTGCACGCTGGTGACCGGCAGCATCTGCCCGGTCGCCAGCAACAACCCCGGTGCCGTCCCCAGCCACAGCCCTGGTCCCTGGCACTGCTCACCGCGCACGCCGGCCTGGTCCAAGGGGGTGCCCTGCCCATGCCGGCGGTCCCCCGCAGGCCGATACCCAGCGTGGGCGTGATGTCCGCAGGTGTCCTCGGGAGGAGGATCCGGCTGGGCTGTCGGCGGAGGCGCTGTGGTCGGGGGCGCCGTGTGCGGGTGCGCGCTCCCGCCACCCGCAGCACGTGCTGGCTCGCGCCGGGCGTGAGTTGCTCCGGTGTGGACCGCAGCGTGATCGCGTTCTTCATCTCCTGCGGATGCGGTGTCATCGCCATCGGCAGAGGCGGTGCTCGCGGTGCCGCGTTCGCCGGCATGCTGGCCACAGGCCCCGCGCTCCCATGCCCTGCGCTCCCAGGCCCCATGCTCATCGGCTCCGGGATCGCGAGACTGCTCATTGCGGGGGCCGGTGCCGGCACGGTCAATGCTCTCGGCAGCGGCACCCGCGGCTGCACCGGCATCTGCCGCAGTGCTGGAATCGGCGAGTCGGCAGCGGCCCTCATCCTGGACAGGAGCGACGGCGTCGGTACCGGCCACATCGTCGGTACCTCCGGCGTCGCGGGAGGCACAGGCGCTGGGGGCGCGGTCGCCGGTGTCGTCGGCCTCGCCAGGGGCGTCGGCGCTTCCGGCCTCGCCGGGCTCGGCGGCTTCTGGCTGATCTGGCTGATCTGGGTGATCGGGGTGGCCGGTGTCGGCGGCTTCGGGGTGGTCGGGGGCGGCGTCGGGACGGGCGGGGTGCGAGTGGGCCGCGTCCTCGGGGTCGGTGGGCAGGGATTCGGCGGTGACCAGGACCAGCAGCTCGGTGGCGATCTTCTTCTCCAGCAGTGCGATGAACGCATCCGCGTTGCGCACGCTCGGCGGGCGGTCATCACCCTCGGCGCGGGGTTTGGCGTAGGCGTCCAGCAGGGCCCGCAACCGGGCGGCGGCCTCACGCGGCAGGCAGAACTCCCCCTCCAGCCCGCCGCTGCGGGTCGGGCGGACCCGCAGGAACCGCCGCGCGTAGCCGGCCTGCTCATCGCGGTCTTCCCCGTCGGGGTCGAGCACCGCGCGCAGGTAGCGGCCGGCTTTGGCCACCTCCGCCGCGCCCGCCTTGCCCGCCAGCTCCAGCAAGATCGACTCGGCCAGGGCGGCGTTCTCATCGTTCAACTGGGCGGTGGCCGCGCAGATCGCCTCCACCACCCCCGCCGCCAACCCCCCGGCGGCGAACCTCTCCCGCACCCGGGGCAGGCGCGCCAGCTCCACGCCCAGGGTGAGCAGGCGGCCCGCCCCTGCCACGGTCATTCCTCCGGCGGTGCGCAGCCAACTGCGGGTGGAGGCATGCCCATGCTCCTTGGCCCGCCCCGCCCCATGCACCCGCCCCACCCGGTCAGCAAGAGCACACGTGATCCGATCCCGGACGAACATCAACTCCTCGGCCTCAGCCAGGCAGATATCCGCATCGTCGGGAAGCGGCGCCAGCGCCAACGCCTGCGCCGACTCACGCAGACCACCCACCAACACCCACGACGACCGCACTCGGCGATCACCCGCACTGGCGGCATCCACACCCGGGCTGCTGTCCTGGCTCGCGTCCTGCGGCACCTCGGGGTCGTTGATCGGGAAATGCTCACGGGCGGCCGAGCCCTCCGACGACCACAACGGCGAACCAGAGGTCAACCGGTCCCACCAACCGCCAGCGCTGTCAGAGCTATTCGAACGATGAAGGTGCTCAGAATCAGAGTCGAACAGATCCATCGCACCCCCTCAACGAATTCGAATGCCTGTATCAATTCTCACAGGCCTCATCACTCTCAGCAACCGCCGGAAGCGATTAGTTGGAGCGGCAGGTCAGCCCGAAAAAGGGTGCAGTCAGCGCCGAAGGAGGCACTCAGAAAGCGGCGACAGCGCTTTCGACGGCGTGCAGGGCGCGGTCGAGCAAGGTGATGCGGTCGGCGAGCACGTCCTGCATGGGATCACCGGCACGGATCCTGTCGATGCTGGTGAGGTATACGGCGCGGTAGGCGGCGACCACCAGGGCGGCCGCGAGCCTCGGGGCCGGCTCGGCGGGGTCGGTCCCGGCCGCCTCGGCGAACAGGCCGGCGAGCACGCCCTCGAACTCCTCGACCAGTTCCCTCGCCCGGCCCCTGAGCGCGGGCGAGTCCTGGACCACCCGCCAGAACACCTCATATCCGGGGCCGATCCCGCCGAGCGGGTGACCTTCCCTGAGCATGCCGAGGAACAGCCGGCGCAGCGCGGCGAGAGGGCTCTCCCCCTCGGCGCGCTCCCGTACGGCCCGGGTGGCCAGCTCGACCGCCTCGGGGTAGCGGTCGAGGAACAGGTCCTCCTTGCGCGGGAAGTAGTTGAAGACGGTCTTGGTCGAGACTCCGGCCGCCTCGGCGACCTCGGCGACCGTGACGTTGTCGAACCCGCGCTGCATGAACAGGCCCGAGGCCACGTCTGAGATGAGCGAGCGGGTCTGCCGCTTCTTCCGCTCCCGCAGCCCCAATGTCTCCGTCACCCGCCTAACTCTAGTTGCTAAAAACTTATATCGACAGTAAGTTTATAGCAACGGTAACTACGGGGAGGGCGAATGTCGTACGACGTCGTTGTGGCCGGCGGAGGACCGGTGGGCCTGATGCTGGCCTGCGAGCTGCGGCTGGGCGGTGCGTCGGTCGTGGTGCTCGAACGGCTGACCGGGATCGACCCGACGATCAAAGCGGGCTCGCTCAACACGCCCAGCGTGGAGGCGCTCTACCGGCGGGGCCTGCTGCCCGCGCTGAAGGAGGTGCAGGAGCGATCGATGGAACTCATGAAGGCCTTCATGCGCAAGCAGGCCCCCGCGGAAGGGCCGCGCCGGACTCCGCCCAGGTTCGCCGGCCACTTCGCCGGGATGATGCTGAGCGCCGAACGGCTGGACGCCGACGACCCTGAGCTGTCCGGCCGGGGACCGGCCGCCGAGATCGGCCTGGTGCCCCAGCAGCAGCTCGAGCAGATCCTCGCCGAACGCGCGGCCGAGCTGGGGGTCGAGGTGCGGCGCGGTGTGGAGGTGACCGGCTTCGCCGACGACGGCGAGCAGGTCACGGTCACCACGACCGGAGGCCCCGTGCACGGCCGCTGGCTGGTGGGCTGCGACGGAGGCAGGAGCACGGTGCGCAAGCTGGCCGGCTTCGAGTTCCCCGGGACGGACCCGGAGATCACCGCCTACCAGGCCATCGCGGAGATGGAGGGCGCCGAACACCTCGGCGTGGGCTGGCAGGCCACCCCGACCGGGATCTACTCCCATGGGCCGGTGCCGGGGCGCATCCTCGTCGCGCGCTTCGACGGGGGCGCGCCCGGCAGAAGCGACAAGACCACACCGGTGACGACGGAGGAACTGCAGGACGCGGTCAGGTACGTCACGGGGGCCGATGTGGTCGTCAAGGAGATCAAATCGGTCACCCGGTTCACGGACAACGCTCGGCAGGCGACGACCTACCGGCTCGGCCGGGTGCTGCTGGCCGGCGACGCCGCGCACGTCCACTCACCGTTCGGCGGGCAGGGGCTGAACCTGGGGCTGGGCGACGCCGTGAACCTCGGCTGGAAGCTCGCGGCGGTCGTACGAGGGCAGGCGCCGGAAGGGCTCCTCGACACCTACACCCGGGAGCGGCACCCGATCGGCGCCTGGGTGCTCGACTGGACCCGCGCCCAGATCGCCCTGATGCGCCCCGACGCCCACGCTCGTGCGGCGCGGGCGGTGGTCTCCGACCTGATCGAGACGGTCAGCGGCACCACCTACTTCGTGAAGAAGATCTCCGGCGTCTGGCAGCGGTACGAAATGCCCGGCGGCAGCGGGCATCCCCTGGTGGGACGCAGCGCGCCCGACTACGAGTTCGAGGACGGCTCACGGCTCGCCGACCACCTCCACGACGGCCGCGGCCTGCTCGTCCGCCAGGGCGGATCCGGACTCGTCGGCGCGGCGGTGGACGGCTACGGAGACCGGATCGCCACCGTCACGGCGGCGATACGCGACCCGCACGCTCCCGGGGCGATGCTCGTCCGCCCGGACGGCGTCGTCGCGTGGGCGCAGGGCCCTCACGACCTCGATGCCGAGGGGTTCGCGGACGCGCTGGAGACCTGGTTCGGCACGCCCGCGGACGTCCCCGCCGCCCTCGGCTGAACCGTTCGCCGGGCGACGTGGATCTTTGGCCAAATCTTTACCTGCGCCGCCCGCCGCGCACGACCCGAATCAGGGCTCTGACCTGCGGTTTCTCCTCCGGGCACACCCCTTAACCAACACCCCGCCAAGATGTCTCGTGTCATTTGGTATCACCTGTGGTCAGCAGCCCCCATCATGTGCTCATGCCCGCTTTTGTCACCCTGTCCGGGCGCTCCGTGCGCCTGGAACCGCTCAGCCTCGCGGTGCTCGACGACCTCGTCGCCGCGGCGAGTGAAGACCGTTCGACGTACGCCTTCACTCGCGTTCCCGCTGGCCGGGATGAGATGGTCTCCTACGTGGAGGCCGCCTTGGCTGAGCAGGCGGAGGGCCGCACGCTGCCCTTCGCCATCCGGTGGCTGCACACCGACCGCGTGGTCGGTGCCACCCGTCTGATGAACCTGGAGTACTGGCAGGGCCCGATGCCCTGGCCGCCGGGGACGAAGGGCGCGGTGGGCGAGGTCCCGTCCGTCGCGGACATCGGGTACACCTGGCTCGCCGCGTCGGCCCAGGGCACCGGTGTCAACCGGGAGAGCAAGTATCTGATGCTCTCCCTGGCCTTCGAGACCTGGCAGGTTCACCGGATCACCCTCAAGGCAGACGTACGCAACACCCGATCCCGGGTCGCCATCGAGGCCCTCGGCGCGCACTTGGACGGTGTGCGACGAGCGGACAGCCGAGGCGCCGACGACACGGTCCGAGATACCGCCTACTACTCGATCCTGAGTCCCGAGTGGCCCGCCGTACGCGATCGCCTGCGCGTGAGGCTGGGCCTTCTGGAAACGGCGTCGGAAGCAGCGTGATCAGTCCATAAGGATCAGCCCATAGAGAAAGCGGCCCGTCCCGGAAGGGACGGGCCGCGTCATGCGGGGGTGCCGGGAGAGGGACGGTCGTCAGGCGTCGTAGCCGAAGTCGTCCTCGTAGGCGTTGTAGATGTCGTGCCAGGAGCCGCACTTGACGGGGTAGCTGCTGTACAGACCGATCTGGCAGACCTTCGCCTGCACCTGGGCGACGTCGTAGCGCCAGAAGTTGATCTGCTTGTAGCCGCCGGCGCCGCAGTACTTGTACGACTTGACGGTGGAGGACCAGTCGTCCTCATCGTCGTCCCAGGACGACACGCGGAACTTGATGTACGCGCACTTGCCGCCCTCGCCGTAGGTGCGGTTGTCGTTGTCGTACAGCTTGCCGGTGACGTGGACCCGGTTCGACTCCTCGTCGTCGTAGTTCACGTCGACGTAGCCCCTGGCCTTGGCGAGGTGGTTGGACGACCAGTAGGTGCCCCACCAGCCGTCGTAGTCCCAGTCGTCGTGGTGGGGGGCGGAGGCGGCGGAGGAGGGGGCGGCGTTGGCGGCGGTCGCGAGGGCCGGCAGCCCGAGGGCGGCGACTGCGGTGGCGGCGGCGAGACCGAGGGTGATGGAGCGTCGCATTTCGGTTCTCCTGTTCGAGGACGATCCCCCGATGCGGGGTGCTGTCGGGGTTGCACCTCAGTGATAGGCCCGCCCGCCTGCAACCTGCTTTCAGCGCTCTCACCGTGGTTTGCAGGCTGCTTTCAAGCACCTGAACGCACACTGAACCGGCACGCTCGGTCCTACTGCCGCAGCGAGACACGATCTATCATTTGGTAGGAAAACTTGCCATTGGGAGACAGGTCACATGCCTGATCACGCCGCCGCGGACGGCCTGCGCTTTGCCGTGCTGGGACCCGTCCTGGCGTGGTGTGACGGCGTCGAGCTCGACCTCGGCACGCCCTTGCAACGCTCCATTCTCGCGATGCTCCTGCTCAGGCAGGGGCACGCGGTCACGCCGGACGAGATGATCGACGGCGTGTGGGGCGAGGACGCGCCGCCGCGCGCGCTCGGCGCGCTGCGCACCTACGTCTCCCGCCTGCGCACGGTCCTGGAGCCGGACCGTTCCCCGAGGACCCCGCCGCGGCTGCTGACCTCCGTCGGCCGAGGGTATGCGCTGCGGCTCGATCCCGCCCGCTTCGACCTCGCCGTCTTCGAGCGCGAGTGCACGGCCGCCGAGTCCGACCGCCGTACGGGCCGGGCCGGGGAGGCCGCCCGGCGGCTGCGCGAGGCCCTGCGCCTGTGGTCGGGCGAGCCGCTGGCCGGCGCGGTCGGCCCGTACGCCGAGCACCAGCGCGACCGGCTGGCCGAGCGCCGGATGGGCGCGGTCGAGACGCTCATGGAGCTCGACCTGGAGCTGGGCCGGCACGCGGAGATCGTCTCGGAGCTGGTCGCGCTCGCCGCCGAACACCCGCTGCGCGAGCGGTTGCGCGCCCAGCTCATGCTGGCCTACTACCGGTGCGGCAGGCAGGCCGAGGCGCTGTCGGTCTTCACCGAGACCCGGCAGGCGCTGGTGGAGGAGCTCGGCATCGAGCCCGGGGCCGAGCTGGCCGACCTGCACCGGCGGATCCTCGCCGCCGACCCCTCCCTCGCCCCCACACCCCCTCCCGTACGGCTCTCGCCTCAGGACGTCCGCGATGACGCCGCGACGGCCGAGACCGGCCCCGCGATCGAGATGCCGAGACCGGCGCAGCTCCCGGCCGCCGTGCCGGACTTCACCGGACGCGCCGGCCTGGTGCGGAGACTGCTCGCGCTGCTCCGCGGAGAGGGGGCGGGAGAGGGCGTGCCGATCGCGGCGATGTCGGGCATCGGCGGCGTGGGCAAGACGACCCTGGCCGTCCACGTGGCCCACCTCGCCGACGACCTGTTCCCCGACGGGCAGCTCTACGCCGACCTGCGGGGATACGGCGCCGAGCCCACCGCGCCCGAGACGGCGCTGGTCGCGTTCCTGCGCGCTCTCGGCATCCCGATGGACGTGATCCCCGACGGCCTGGCCGAGCGCTCCGCGCTGTTCCGCTCGCTGCTCGCCGACCGCAGGATGCTGGTGCTGCTCGACAACGCCCGCGACGCCGAGCAGGTCGAGCACCTGCTGCCCGGCTCGGCAGGCTGCGCCGCGATCATCACCAGCCGGGGCAAACTGGCCGACCTGCCGGCGGCCCGGCTCGTCGACCTCGACGTGATGGAGCCCGAGGAGGCGCTGTCGCTGTTCGCGGCGGTCGCGGGACCCGAGAGGGTGGCCGCGGAACGGGCCGCCGCCATGGACGTGGTCGCCGCCTGCGGCTTCCTGCCGCTGGCCGTGCGGATCGTCGCGGCCAGGCTCGCCTCCCGCCCGTCGTGGACGGTGGCCTCGCTCGTCCCCCGGCTCGCCGACGAGCGCCGCCGCCTCGACGAGATGAAGATCGGAAATCTGGCGGTCTCGGCCACGTTCGCCCTCGGGTACGGCCAGCTCGACGCCCGGCAGGCGCGGGCGTTCCGGCTGCTGTCGCTGCCGGCGGGCTCGGGCATCTCGGTCTTCGCGGCGGCGGCCGTGCTCGACCTCACCCCGGCCGAGGCCGAGGACGTGATCGAGTCGCTGGTCGACGCCAGCCTGCTGGAGGCGCCCGCGCCCGGTCGCTACCGCTTCCACGACCTGCTCAAGCTGTTCGCCCGGCGGCAGGCGGAGGACGCCGAGGAGCCCGCGGCCCGCGCGCTCGCCCTGCGGCGGCTGCTGGGCTTCTACCTGGCGTCGGCGGGCGCGGCCCACCGGCTGGCGTACGAGGGCAGCGCGATCGCCGACAACCTCACCGGCTTGGGCACGCTCGGCCACGCCTTCTCCTCGGCGGACGAGGCCGTGGCCTGGTTGTCCGCAGAGGCCGAGGACATGTTCGGGGCCGTGGCCCAGGCGTATGAGTCGGACGGAGACCTGCTCGCGGCGGCCGATCTGCTGCTGGCGATGGAGCCGCTACTGGAGTCGGGCACCAACCAGCGCGAGTTCGAGCAGCGCACCTCGGCCCTGCTGGCGGCGACGCGCCGGGCGGGTGAGCGGCGCGGCGAGTTGCGCTGCCGCTACGTGCTGGGCCGGGTGCTGTTCGGCGCGAACCGGCTGGCCGAGGCCCAGGCCCATTTCCTCGCCGCGCGGACGCTGGGCGAGGAGACCGGCGACCACATCGTGCTGGGCGAGACGTGCAACGCGCTGGCGGTCGTCGCCGGCCGGCGGCGCCGCCACACCGAGGCGCTCGAATGGTTCGACCGGGCGACGGCGGTCCACAGGGAGACGGGCAACCCCGCGGGCGAGGCGCTGGCGTCGTGCTACTCGGCCCGCGACCACCTGGGCCTCGGGCGGCCGGACGACGCCATCGCCGCCGCCGAGCGCGGGCTGGCGGTCTTCTCCGAGATCGGCAGCGGCGCGGGGGTGGCCCGCGCCCGCTACCACCTCGGCAACGTGCTGTCGTATGTCGGGCGGCTCAACGAGGCCGTCGTCCACCACGCCGAGTGCCTGGCCTTCTTCCGCGCGAGCAACCAGCGGGTCTGGGAGCAGCGGGTCTGCTACCGGCTCGCCGCCACCTTCATCGCCGCCGGACGGTTCGCCGAGGCCGCCCGGCACGCCGAGCAGGCGCTGACCGTGAGCCGCGAGATCACCCACCCGTACGGCGAGGCGCAGTCACTGGCCGCCCTCGGCAAGGCCCTCGCGGGCCTCGGGGAGACCGGCCGGGGCAGGGACGCCCTGGTCAAGGCCCTCGACATCTTCACCCGGCTCGGCTCGCCCGAGGCCGACGACATCCGTACGCTCCTGCGCGAACAGGTCGAGACCTGACTCGAGTCGCAGGTCGTCGTCGAGCCGGCTCATCCGGACGTGGTTGATCACATCGATCACCGATCTTCGCGTGCGAGGGCTGGAACCGCCCGGCCGGCCGCCCGTCGCCAATGGGGCGCGCAGGGGCCCGGATCCTTCCGGTGCGCCCCGTGGCGACTCGCCGCCTCACGTTGACGACCGGCCGGGCTTCTGCGCGGGCTCCGAACCCCCCCGAAGCCCGCAGGACCACTGTCGCGCGGGCCGTTCAAACTCCGATCAACAGGGGTTTGCAACCGTCAGGAAGCCCTCGGCGATCAGCGGACGCAGTGCCGCGGGGGCGTCGCGGAGCACCGCGGCCGGGTCCTCACCGGTCAGCTCGGCGATCGCGGCGAGCAGCGGGCGCGTGGGCAGATCACCGTCGCACACCCCCGCCAGGGCCGCCTCCACCGTCCCCACGGCGGCCGTACGGCGCGCGCCCCGGGTCTGCCGCAGGACGATGCGGGAGGGGTCGTCGGCGCCGGGCGGGCCGACGCGCTCCTCCACGACGCCCTCGGCCACCTTCAGCCGCGCGTCGAGCAGGTCCTCGTCGGACAGTTCGTGGGCGGTGCGCGCCGCGCGCAGGACCTCCTCGACCAGCGCGCCGGACGGGGGCTCGACCGGCTGCGTCATCTCCTCCACCCGCACGAGCGGGCTCAGCGAGCCGGAGTCGTGCAGGGCGATCCAGCCGAAGCCGACACCGGTCACGTCCATCGACTCGAACCAGCCGAGCCACTCGTCGTAGCGCTCCCGGTAGGCCGACGTGCCGTGTTCCGCGGAGTCCCGCAGCCACAGCTCGACGTACTCGGCCGGGTCCTGCACGTCGCGCTGCACGGCCCAGCCGTCGCAGCCGGTCTCGGCGAGCCAGCCGCCCACTCTGTCCTGCCAGTCCTCGCCCTTGACGTGCAGCCAGTTGGCGAGGAAGCGCGCCTGGCCGCCCTGGGCGAGGTGCCGGGGCGTGCGCCGTACGAGGTCGCGGCAGAACTCGTCGCCGCGCCGCCCGGCCTCCCGGTAGGTGTACCTGGCCTCGGGCGCGATGACGAACGGCGGATTGGACACCACGAGGTCGAACCGCTCGCCGTCCACCGGGTCGTACATCGAGCCCTCGCGCGCCTCGGCGCCGGTCACGCCGGACAGGCCCCAGCTGAGGCGGGCCAGCCGCAGGGCCCTGCGGTTCACGTCGGTCGCGACGACGTGCTCCGCCCTGGGCGCCAGGTGCAGCACCTGCACGCCGCAGCCGGTGCCGAGGTCGAGCGCCCGGCCGACCGGGGCGGTCCAGCCGAGCTGGGCGAGGTTGGCCGAGGCGCCGCCCGCCCCCACCACGTGGTCGGGCCGCAGGGAGGGGTCGCCGGGCCGCACCTTGCGGTCGGACACCACGTACGCCGGGTCGCCCGTCCCGGTGTCCCAGGGCTGGAGGTGCACGGTGGCCTGTACGGAGTCGCCCAGGCGCACCAGCAGCCCGGCCTCGATGAGGTCCTGCACCGGGAGGTCGGCGGCGGCCATGCTGACCGGGGCGCCCAGCCACCACAGGCGGATCAGCGTGGCGAGGGGGTCGGCGTCCCTGGTGGCGCGCAGCGCGGGCACGACCTCCTCACGGGCCAGTGCGGAGGCGGCCATGTCGCCCAGCCGCTCACGCACGCCGTCGATCGTGTATCCGGTCTCCACGAATCTGTCGCGAAGCCGCCGGACCAGGTCAGAAGGGGCGTCCACGCATCGAATCTATCGCGGGGCTAGGGCATCTTGAGGCTGTTCCAGGCGGCCTCGCCCAGCTCGCGGATCTCCTCCTCGGTGGGCTGGTGGGCACCGCTGAACCACAGGCGGCACATCTCCTGCGCCGGGCCGAGCCACAGCACGTAGCACATGGTGGCGGGGACGGGACGGAGCACGCCGTCCTTCATGTGCGGCCGCCACCAGTCGGCGACCTGCCGGAAGAACTCCCGCCTCGACTCGGCGACCTCCGGCCCGCCGGGCTCGTTGCGCCGGGGCGGGCGCTCGCTGATCAGCAGGCGGGCGCGCTCGGGGTGCTCGCCGCACCAGGCCATGTGCATCGCGACGATGGCCTCGATGCCGGCGCGGGCGTCCTCGTGGCGGACGAGCTCACCCACGAAGGCGTCCTGGTACATCTCCAGGATCTCGGCGTAGAGCACGCCGAAGACGTGTTCCTTGCTCGTGAAGTGGTGATAGAAGCTGCCGACGCTGACGCCGCTCTCCTGCCGAAGGCTGGCCAGGGTCGTGGCCGACACCCCGCTCTGGCTGAACCTGCGCAGGGCGCCCTCGATGATCCTGGCCCTGCCGTCTCGCCCGCTCTTCGCGTTCTTCACATAGTCAATGGTGAACCAACAGAACCTTGTTCTGCAAATGCGAGGTCGGCTTTGATCTCGACGGATGTGCCCTGAGTGTCGATTGTGGCAGAGGGCCAGGCCCTGCGCACCATGGACAGGACCCGCCGGTTCTCGGTCATGACGTCCATGCCGACGACGACCGCGCCGCGTACGGACGCCCGCCGCAGGAGGGTGCGCACGAGCCGCGAGCCCACACCGAGGTTCTGCCACCGATCGTCCACCACGACCGCGATCTCCGCCTCGCCCTCTGCCAGGTGACTCATGGCGTGCCCGATCACGGCGTCGCCGTGCAGCGCGAGCAGCGCGTCCCGCCTGTCGTCGCGCGCGACCATGGCGCGGATCAGGCTCGCGCTGGGCCGGCCCGGGCCGACGAAGAAGCGGTTCGTCAGCGTGGCCCGCGACAGGCCCTCCACGAAGAGCCGCACCCGCTCCTCGTCGTCGCCCGGACGCGCGGCACGGATGTCCACAAGGGGCCTCGCCTGAGTTCCCAACATGGACTCAGCTTCTCCGGGACGTGCTGAGTCTGTCAAGTAGACTTAGATGCTGGGAGGAGGTTGTGGTTACGATGCGCGACATGCGGCGTTATCGGGTGGACAACTGCTCCATCGAGCGAACCCTCGCCGTGCTCGGCGAGAAGTGGACGTTCCTGGTGCTCCGGGAGGCGTTCAACGGCGTCCGGCGGTTCGCCGACCTTCAGACGCGCACCGGCGCCCCCCGGCAGGTGCTGAGCGCGCGGCTGTCCCGGCTCGTCGACGAGGGCCTGCTGCGCAAGGTGCCCTACCAGGAGCCCGGCCAGCGCCAGCGCGACGAGTACCGGCTCACCCAGAAGGGCCTCGACCTCTACCCGATCATGATCGCGCTCATGCACTGGGGCGACCGCTATCTGGCCGATCCCGAGGGGCCGCCGGTCGTGGTGACCCACCGCGACTGCGGCGCACCCGTCGCGCTGCACCTGACGTGCGAGGAGGGCCACGAGATCGACGGCCCGCGCGAGGTGACCCCCCGCCCCGGCCCCGGCGCCCGCCTCGGCACCCCAGCCTGAAATCCATACCACCCCGGTGGCTGCCTAGGCTGGTGGCGTGTACCGGTTCCTCCTCTCGCGCCGCTGGGTCGGCCTGCACCTGCTCGTGCTCGTGCTGATCCCCGCCTTCTTCTTCCTGGGGAAGTGGCAGTGGGGGCGGTTCGAGGAGCGGTCGGCCACCAGCGCCATGATCACCGCCAACCTCGCCGCCGCGCCCGTGCCGCTCGACCGGCTGGACCGGCCCGGCGCGACCGTGCCGGAGAAGGACAGGTATCGCCTCGTCACCGCCACCGGACGGTACGACCCCGCCCACGAGCTCGTGGTGCGCAGGCGCACCCTCAACAGCCGCGTCGGGTTCTACGTGATCACCCCGCTCGTCACGCCGCAGGGCGCCGTGCTGGTGAACCGGGGCTGGGTCCCGGCCGGGGCGACCGCCGACACCCCGCCGCAGGTGCCAGCGCCGCCCACGGGAGAGGTGACGGTCACCGGACGCCTCCGCCCTGCCGAGACGCAGGACAACACCGGCATCAGGAACCGGTCCGGGCTGCCGTCCGGCCAGATCTTGCTGATCGACACGCCCCGGATCGCGAAGGGCCTGCCGTACACGGTCTTCGGCGGGTTCGTGGAGCTCACCGCGCAGCAGCCGCAGGGCCGTCCCGCGCCCGAACTCCTGCCCCCGCCCGACGTGGGCGCCGGAGGCGGGCTCAACCTGGCGTACGCCGTCCAGTGGTGGCTGTTCATCGGGATCGCGGTGGGCGGCTGGGTGCTGCTGGTGCGCCGGGAGGCCCGTGACCTCCGGACGGAGCAGGGGTCACAGGGTGTGACCGTACGCGCCGCAAGGTGAGCGAACGGATACCAACCGGAGACCTCGCAGCTTGTACCGTGTTATCCCTTGGCCCTACCGTTTACTACCGTGACTACGCCGCTGCATCCCGACCCAGAGCCGAGGCGGCGGGACTACGTGATCATCTCGGTCGATGATCATCTGATCGAGCCGGCCGATCTCTTCGAGGACCGCCTCCCGGAGAAGTACAAGGACCTCGCGCCCAAGGTCGTGGAGACCGACTCGGGCCACCAGGTCTGGCGGTACGGCGGCGCCACCTATCCCTGCGCCGGGCTGGACGTGGGCGCGGGCCTGCCCAAGGAACAGTGGACGCTCGACCCCGTCCGTTTCGAGGACATGCGGCCCGGCTGCTACGACATCGAGGCCCGGATCGGCGACATGGACCGGGCCGGGATCTGGGCGGCGTTGTGCTTCCCCGGCATGCTGGCGAGCCAGGCGGGGGTGGCGTTCGGCCGCACCCGCGACCAGGACCTCGGGCTCGCGCTCGTACGGGCCTGGAACGACTGGCACGTCGACGTGTGGGCCGGCACCTACCCCGAGCGCATGATCGCGCTCCAGCTTCCCTGGCTCCCCGACCCCGAGATCGCGGCGAAGGAGATCAGGGCCAACGCGTCACGCGGTTTCAAGGCCGTCGTGTTCCCCGAGTTCCCCACCCGGCTGCGGCTGCCGTCCATCCACAGCCGCCACTGGGATCCGTTCTTCGCCGCCTGCGAGGAGACCGGGACGGTCGTGTGCCTGCACACCGGCGCGTCCTCCTGGGCGCCGGTGCCCTCGCCCGACACCCCGGTCGAGGCGATCACCACGCTGATCCCGGCGAGCGCGATGTTCGCCTGCGCCGACTGGCTGTGGTCGGGGGTGGCGCTGCGCTTCCCCAAACTGCGCATCCTCATCGTGGAGGGCGGCGTCGGATGGCTGCCGATGCTGGCCGAGCGGGCCGACTACGCGCTCGATCACCCCGTGGCCGGGGAGCCGAGCTGGGAGGGCGGCCTCAAGCCCAGCGAGGTGCTGCGGCGCAACTTCTTCTTCGGCACGCTCGACGACAGCGCGCTGAGCTCGGTGCGGCTCGCCGTGGGTATGGAGCGTGTGCTGCTCGAGGCCGGCTACCCCCGCGCGGAGTCCACGTGGCCCGACACCCAGCGCGATGTGGCCCGCAACCTCGGCAGCCTGCCGCCCGCCGACATCGCGAGGGTCTCGTACGGCAACGCCGCCCGCCTGTTCGGCCACCCGCTGCCCTCGCGGGCCTGGCTGCGGCAGGAGCAGCTCTAACGCCGGCCCTTGCCGATGTGAGAGGGCACGGTGTGGGCGGGCCTGCGGCCGTGCTCCCACTCGACGAACTGGCCGCTCTCGCCGAGCAGCGCGGTCGCCATCCACAGGAACACGCCGAAGTCGTCGACCACGCCCAGGCCGAGGAGGAAGTCGGGGACCACGTCGATGGGCGACACGATGTAGGCCACGGCCATGCCGAGCATGGCGAGCTTGCCCTTGGTCAGGCCCGGGTAGTCGCCCTTCACCGCGGCGCGGAGCATCCGGGGCACGGCCCGCAGCCGGGCCCCGAGTCCCGGCGAGCCGGGCTTGGAGACCTCGCGGTAGGCGCGCCAGGTGGCCGCCGCACGTCCTGCCTTCACCATGAGGACACCTCCAGGGGGTCACCTCTGCCCGCTTTGCCCTCTGGTTAACGTACGGCGGCGTCCGGCCGGTTCCTCAGGCGCCGGGCGCGAGCGCCCGTACGGTGTCCGCGAGCGGCAGGTCGCCGCCCGGCAGCGGGGCCAGCACCGGCGTGTCCAGCCCGGCGGCCACGTACTCCCGCACCCGGGCCCGGCAGGTCGCCGCGTCGCCGTGCACGACGAGATCGTCCACCACCTCGTCGGGGATCGCTTTGAGCGCGGCCTTCCGGTCCCCGGCCGCCCAGGCCTCCCGCATGGGCCGCAGCAGCTCTCCCCGGCCCAGCCACTCGTGGAACGCCGCGTACACCGGCACGGTGAGATAGGCGGCCAGCAGCCGGCGGCCGATCTCGCGCGCCTTCGCCGCGTCCTCGGTCACCACGACGAACAGCCGCGCGATCAGCTCGGTCTCCGGTCCCAGCTCGCCCCTGACCTTCCGTACGTCCCCGGGCGACAGCCAGTTGGTGATCGCGCCGTCGGCCTCGCGGGCGGCCAGGCGGAGCATCCCCGGCCGCAGCGCGGCGAGCACGATCTTCGGCGGCGTCGCGGGGGCCTTCTCCAGCCGGAAGCCCTTCACGGTGAAGGTCTCGTAGCTCTCGCCGACCTTCTCCCCGGCCAGCGCCGCCCGCAGGAAGCGCAGGGTGTCGCGGACCCGCGCGTACGGCTTGTCGAACTCGCCGGCGTTCCAGTTGCCCACGATGACCGGGGACGACGCGCCGATGCCGAGCACGAACCTGCCGGGCGCGAGGTCCGCCAGCGTGGCCGCCGACATGGCCAGCAGGGCCGGGCCGCGGGTGTAGACGGGGACGATCGCGGTGCCCAGGCGCAGGGACGGCGCCCACTCGGCCGCCAGGGCCAGCGGGACGAACCCGTCCGTGCCGCCCACCTCGGCCGACCACGCGTCGGTGTAGCCCAGCGCGGGCAACTCCGCGACGAGCTCCTTCGACTCGACCGGCGTCTGCCCGAAGAACGGAATCGTCATGCCCCAGCGGTCCACGGCCACCCCTTCCTAGGTCTCGACCCCGACCATACCAACCGGACGGTATGGAGTCGCGGTCACGCCCGAAGTTCGTGGACCACCTCGATGACCTCCCTGGCCACGCCCTTGATCCCGGGCAGGTGCGACAGGCCGACGAGCCGGTCGACGAGCGGGACGACCCGGTCGATCAGCCGGTAGGTGCGCGCGCAGCCGGGCGAGCTGTCGTGGACCCAGAACAACACGACCCCCATCCACAGCAGCCACAGCAGCTCGGGAAGCTCCTCGCGCAGTTCGTCGTCCATACGTCCGGCCGATCCCTCGACCACCTCCCGGTAGAGCGCGATGGCCGACTCGCGGGCGGGCGCCGACTCGGCGCTGAACGGGCTCAGGGGGTTGCTGGGCTCCGCCGCGTGCTTGAAGAACTTCACCGCGAACTCGTGGTAGGGCTCGGAGATCCGCACCCATTCCCGCAGCACGCCTCCGAGCCGTCCGGCGAACGACCGCTCGGCGGCGAACACCTCACGGCACGCCGCCTCGTGCGTCTCCTGCGCCCGGTCGTAGTACGCCTGGATCAGCTGTTCCTTGGACCTGAAGTAGTAGTAGGCGTTGCCCACCGACACGCCCGCCTCCGCGGCGATGGCACGCATGGTGGTCGCCTCGTACCCCCGATCCCTGAACAGCCGGAGGGCCGTCTCGACGATCAGCTCCCGTGTACTCTCCGCCACGCTCGTCACTGTACGGCTCGGGCCCGTGTCCGGTCATGAACCGACAAGATGATCCACGGGTCGCGGCAAACCGCCTCGTGCCAGCGGGCGGGCCGGCCCCCGCGTGTGGCATTGAAGACCTCAGCCCCCGTCGTCGACAGAGGAAGCACCGAGGAAACGAGGCACGTGGACGTCCGCCCGTCATGGCGGGGGCTGGCCGGCATCGGCACCGCCGTACTGATCTCCCTGCCCATGCAGCACGACAGGGACCCCGTCCCGCCGCCGTCACCGCCGCCCGCGGCCGATCCCGGCGTCGAGGTGAAGGGCGAGGTCTCCCTTCCGCCGCTGCTGGCCGGCACCTTCATCGCCACGGTGAAGACCTGGGACACCACGGCGGCGGACGAGCGGATCGGCCACGCGCGGGCGGCCGGCCTGCTGCTCGACGCCGGGGTGCGCTGGAGGTCGACCGGCGGCTGCGCCGCCCGCCGCCGGCCCTACTGCACGTCACTGGAGGCCATCCGATACGGCACGCTGATGCGCACCATCGACCTGCGGCGAGACAGCGGCTGCCCGGTGACGGTCACCGGCGGCACCGAGACCGGGCACGCCGACGGCCGCTACAGCCACGGCAACGGCTACAAGGTGGACCTCGCGCACAACCCGTGCCTCGACGCGTACGTCACCCGGACCTACCGCTACTGGCGCACGCGCGCCGACGGCGCGGCGCTGTACCGCGCCGCGCCGTCGGACGTGTGGGCGGACGAGCCCACCCACTGGGACGTGCTGTTCAGGTGACCCTTACGCGAACTCGGTCGCGACCAGCGCGGCGATCTCGGCCGTGTTGAGCGCGGCGCCCTTGCGCAGGTTGTCGCCGCACAGGAACAGGTCGAGCGTGTTCGGGAAGTCGAGCGCCTGGCGGATCCGGCCGACATAGGTCGGGTCGGTCCCCACGACGTCCGCCGGCGTGGGGAACACGCCGTTCGCGGGGTCGTCGAGCACCACGACGGTCGGCGCGGCGTCCAGGATGGCCCGTGCGCTCTCGACCGTGACCTCCCGCTCGAACGTCGCGTGGACGGCCAGCGAGTGGGTGGTCACCACCGGGACGCGGACGCAGGTCGCCGAGACCTTCAGGTCGGGGATGCCGAGGATCTTGCGCGACTCGTTGCGGACCTTCAGCTCCTCCGACGTCCAGCCGCCGTCCTTGAGGGAGCCGGCCAGCGGCACCACGTTGAGCGCCAGCGGGGCGGGGAACGGCGAGTCGGCCAGGTCGGGCACGGCCTTGCGCACGTCACCCGCCACGGTGCCCATCGTCCGGTCGCCCGCGACGGCCTCGATCTCGGCGTACAGCCGCTCGGGCCCGGCCACCCCGGCGCCGGACACCGCCTGGTAGGAGGCGACGACCAGCTCGCGCAGGCCGTACTCGCGGTGCAGCGCGCCCATCGCGGCCATCATCGACAGCGTGGTGCAGTTGGGGTTGGAGATGATCCCCTTGGGCCGGTTGCGGGCCTGCTCGGGGTTGCACTCGGGCACCACGAGCGGCACGTCCGGGTCCATCCGGAAGGCGCCCGAGTTGTCCACGGCCACCGCGCCGCGCGAGGCGGCGATCGGCGCCCACTCGGCGGAGACCTCGTCCGGCACGTCGAACATCGCGATGTCGACGCCGTCGAACGCCTCCGGCGACAGCGCCTGGACGACGACGTCCTCGCCGCGCACGCTCAGCACCTTGCCCGCAGAGCGCGGCGAGGCGATGAGCCGGATCTCGCCGTACGCCTCGGACAGGTCGGTGCGGTTGGTCAGGATCTCCAGCATGACGGTGCCGACGGCACCGGTCGCGCCGACGACGGCGAGGGTGGGCTTGCGGCTCATCGTCCGGTACCTCCGTACACAACGGCCTCGACCTGGTCGGCGTCGAGGTCGAACGCGCGGTGGGCGGCGGCGACCGCGGTGTCCACCTCGTTCTGTCCCACGACGACGGAGATGCGGATCTCCGAGGTCGAGATCATCTCGATGTTCACCCCGGCGTCGGCCAGCGCGCCGAAGAACTTGGCGGTGACACCCGGGTGCGAGCGCATGCCCGCGCCGATCAGGGAGACCTTGCCGATCTGGTCGTCGTACAGCAGCGACTCGAAGGCGACCTGGTTCTGGATCTTCTTCAGCGCCGTGAGGGCCGTCTGGCTGTCGTTGGCCGGGAGCGTGAAGGAGATGTCGGTGCGACCGGTCGCCGCGGCCGACACGTTCTGCACGATCATGTCGATGTTGATCTCGGCGTCCGCCAGCGTGCGGAAGATGGCGGCCGCCTCGCCGACCTTGTCGGGCACCCCGACCACAGTGATCTTGGCCTCGCTCCGGTCGTGCGCGACCCCGGAGATGATGGGCTGCTCCACTTCGGTTCCTTCGCTGTAGGGGTCGGAGACGACCCAGGTGCCTTCCCTCGTGCTGAACGAGCTTCTGACGTGGATGGGCAGGTCGAACCTGCGGGCGTACTCCACGCAGCGCAGGTGCAGGATCTTCGCCCCGCACGCCGCCATCTCCATGGCCTCGTCGTAGGAGATCCGCGGGATCTGCCGCGCCGTACGGACGATGCGCGGATCGGCGGTGTAGATGCCGTCCACGTCGGTGTAGATCTCACAGACGTCCGCGCCGAGCGCCGCCGCGAGGGCGACGGCCGTGGTGTCGGAGCCACCCCGGCCCAGCGTCGTGATGTCCTTGCTGTCCTGGGAGACGCCCTGGAACCCCGCCACGATCGCGATCTGACCGGCGTCGACGGCCTCCTGGATGCGGCTGGGCGTCACGTCGATGATGCGCGCCTTGCCGTGCGTCGAGTCGGTGATGACACCGGCCTGCGAGCCGGTAAAGCTGCGCGCCTCGTGACCGAGGTTGGCGATCGCCATCGCGAGCAGCGCCATCGAGATCCGCTCACCCGAGGTCAGCAGCATGTCGAGCTCGCGGCCGGGCGGCAGCGGCGACACCTGCTGGGCCAGGTCGAGCAGCTCGTCGGTGGTGTCGCCCATCGCGGAGACCACCACGACGACGTCGTTGCCCGCTTTTTTCGTCGCGACGATCCGCTGGGCGACCCGCTTGATGCAGGACGCGTCGGCTACGGAGGAACCACCGTACTTTTGCACAACGAGCGCCACTGGAATCTCCAACGAATCAGGACGTGGAGCTCACAGTGTACTTGGACGTCCCAAACCGAGACCGGACGCGACCAGCATGTGGACGGCCCGCCGCCTGATCAGACCGCCGTGCCCTCTTCCACGACGTCCAGCCGGGTGTGCGCGACCAGCGCCTGCAGGGCCCGCAGCGCCGCGCCGGCGTGGTTGCCCCAGGTGTTGAAGTAGGAGTACTGCCACCACCACAGCGCCTCGAGCGGGCGGCCCGCCTGGTAGTGCCGCAGGCCGTGGATGAGGTCGGCCGCGACCGCCGTGAGGTCGTCCGACAGCCGGTAGGGGGTGACCACGGTGTCCTTGTAGGGGTCGAACACCTCGGCGTAGTCGTCCACCGGGCCGAGGCGGGCGGCGAGAGCCGTACGGAGGGGGTCGATGTCGGGGTCCTCGCTCAGCGCGGGCTCGACGTTCCCCTGCAGGATCACGTCCTGGGCGGCCCCGAGCTGGGTGCCGGCGAGGCTGACCTGGGCCACCTCCACCAGGAGCAGCGGCAGCGTGGCGTCGCCGCCCTCACCGCCGGCCAGGCGGGTGAGGCCGTCGATGAAGTTCTGCGCGTGTCCGGCGACGCGTGCGGCCAGGTCGTTCCACTCGTCAGACATCCAGCAGCCTCCGTCCTTCGAAAGCGCGGCCCAAGGTGACCTCGTCGGCGTACTCGAGATCACCGCCCACAGGCAGACCGCTCGCCAGTCGGGTCACTTTCAATCCCAGGGGCTTGACGAGCCTGGCCAGGTAGGTGGCCGTCGCCTCGCCCTCGAGGTTCGGGTCGGTCGCGAGGATCAGCTCGGTCACCTGGCCGTCGGCCAGCCGGGTCATCAGCTCGCGGATCTTCAGGTCGTCCGGGCCGATGCCGTCGATCGGGCTGATCGCCCCGCCGAGCACGTGGTAGCGACCGCGGAACTCGCGGGTCCGCTCGATCGCCACCACGTCCTTCGACTCCTCGACCACACAGATGACGTGCGGATCGCGCCGCTGGTCCCGGCAGATCCGGCACTGGTCCTCTTCGGCCACGTTTCCGCACACACGGCAGAAGCGCACCTTCTCCTTCACTTCGAGCAGCGCGTGTGCGAGCCGCTTGACGTCGGCCGGGTCGGCCGCGAGGAGGTGGAACGCGATCCGCTGCGCGCTCTTGGGACCGACGCCGGGCAGCAGCCCGAGCTCGTCGATCAGGTTCTGGACGACCCCTTCGTACATGCTCTAGAACCCCGGCAGCTGGCCGCCGAGGCCGCCCCCGAGTCCCTGCGCGAGCGGGCCCAGCTTCTCCTGCTGCAGCTCCCCTGCGGCGCGTACGGCGTCCCGCACGGCGGCGAGCACGAGGTCCGCGATCGTCTGCGCGGTCTCCTCCGGGTCGCTCGCGTCGATGGCAAGCGGGCTGATCTCGAGCTCGAGAAGCTCGCCGCTGCCGTTCACGGTGGCGACGACAAGGCCGCCTCCGGCACTGCCCTCGACCTCGGCGTCGCTGAGCTCCTGCTGCGCGGTGACGAGCTGCTGCTGCATCAGCTGAGCCTGCTCCAGCAACTGCTGGAGGTTGACATCCCCTGGATTCACGATGGTTGCGCTCCTCAGCGTCCAGCGACATGTTCGTCGCGACCGAGCCTACGGCGTCCGCCCCGGTTTCCGCACCGGCGCGGCGTGCGTGTTCCGCGCCGGTCGCGGGCGGACGGACACCGGTTACCCCACCAGTCTCCGTCCATGCGGCGGCCGTCCCGCGAGCGGGGAAGGCGGTCAGGAGTGATCGATCTCCTCGATGACACGGCCGCCCAGCTCGCGCTGGATCAGGGCCATGCCGGACAGCTCGCTGACGTCCGCGTCGTCGTCGTTGAGCGGGTCCACGTCGTCGTCCGGACGGGAGGCCCCGCCCGTACGGCCGGGCACCGTCTCCGGCCAGGCCTGCCGGGGGCCGGTCTGGGCGGCGGCCCTGGCCGCCGAGCGCGCCGCCGCGAGGCCTGGGCTCGGCGTGGATCGCGGGGCCGGGGACGGCGCGTCGTAGTCGTCGGACGGCGCGTCGGGCCACGACTCGTCGGTCGTCCCGCCGGGCGACGCCGCGGGCGGGGCGGCCTTCCGCTCCGGAGCCGGGGCGGCCTTGGGAGCGGCCGAGGCCGGCGCGGGCGTGGCCCCGGTGGGCGGCATGACAGGCGGAGCCGACGCGGCGGGCGCGGCCGGCGGAGCCGCGGGCGCGGGAGACGGCGCGGGCGGCGGCGTGGGCGTCTGCGGACCGGACGGCCCGCGGGTGGCGGGGCCGGCCGGGCCGGGACCCGAGCCGCCGACGACCACGTCGACGCGCCAGGTGCCGCCGAGCACGTCGCCGAGCGCGGCGGCCACCACCTCGTCGCGCTTGCCCTTGAGGAAGCCCTGCACGTCGCCCGGCTTCTCGAAGCCGACGGTCACGACGTTGCCCTCGACGCCGAGCAGCCTGCCCTGGGCGTTGAGGATCATCCAGGCCACCCGCTGGCGGTTCTTGATCGCTTCGAGCACCTGCGGCCAGGCCTGCTGCACCGGCCCCCCGCCCGCGGCGGGCGCCTGGGCCTGCTGCGCCTGCGGAGGCGGCGGGGCCGCCCCGGAGCCGGGCCGTACGGGGGTGGGCCAGTCGTCGGCGCTCCGCTCGGCCGCCGGGGCGGCCTGAGCAGCGGGAGCGGCGGGCGCGGCGGGCGCCTGGACCTGCGGGGCCGGAGCGGAGGACGCAGCGGCGGGCGCGGGAGACGGCGCGGGCGGGGAAACGGCGGGAGCCTGCGGCGCGGCGGCGTAGGTCCCGGCCGCGACCCCGCGCTCCAGCCGTTCGAGCCGGGTCAGCAGCGCGGCCTCGCCCTGGTCGGCCCCGGGCAGCAGCACGCGGGCGCACATCAGCTCCAGCAGCAGGCGGGGGGAGGTCGCGCCGCGCATCTCGGTCAGCCCGGCGTTGAACACCTCGGCCGCCCGGGTCAGCTCGGCGGGGCCCATCGACGCCGCCTGCGCCTGCAGACGCTCCAGCTCGTCGGCCGGCCGGTCGAGCAGGCCGCTGCCGGCGGCCTCGGGGACGTTGGAGAGGATCACCAGGTCGCGGAAGCGTTCGAGCAGGTCGGTCGCGAAGCGGCGCGGGTCGTGACCACCCTCGATGACCCGGTGCACGGCCTGGAACACGGCCGCGCCGTCCCGCTTGGCGAACGCGTCGACCACCTCGTCCAGCAGGTCGCCGTCGGTGTAGCCGAGCAGGGACACCGCCCGCTGGTAGGTGATGCCGGACTCGTCGGCGCCCGCGAGGAGCTGGTCGAGGATCGACAGGGTGTCCCGGGCCGATCCCGCGCCCGCCCGTACGACCAGCGGTAACGCCGCCGGCTCGTACGGCACCGACTCCGAGCCGAGGATCTCCTCCATCAGCCGCTTGAGCGTGGCCGGCGGCATCAGCCGGAAGGGATAGTGGTGGGTCCGGGACTTGATCGTCCCGATGACCTTCTCCGGCTCGGTGGTGGCGAAGACGAACTTGAGGTGCGGCGGCGGCTCCTCCACCAGCTTCAGCAGCGCGTTGAAGCCCTCACGGGTGACCATGTGGGCCTCGTCGATGATGTAGATCTTGTAGCGCGCCGAGACGGGGGCGAAGAAGGCCCGCTCGCGCAGGTCGCGGGCGTCGTCCACGCCGCCGTGCGACGCCGCGTCGATCTCGATGACGTCGAGGTGGCCGGGGCCGGTGGGGGCCAGCGCGACGCAGGACTCGCACTCCCCGCAGGGGTCGGGCGTCGGGCCCTTCTCACAGTTCAGGGACCGGGCGAGGATCCGGGCGCTGGAGGTCTTGCCGCAGCCGCGCGGGCCGCTGAAGAGATAGGCATGGTGGATCCGGCCGCTGCGCAACGCCTGACGCAGTGGGTCGGTGACGTGCTCCTGCCCCTTGACCTCGGCGAACGTCCCGGGCCTGTACTTGCGGTACAGCGCAAGACTCATGCCGCCTCCTCGGAGGGTCGACCCGGCCGGCGTACCCGCTAACTGAGAGACCCCTCGCACACCCGCCAGAGCCCGCTTATCCTTGCTGCCTTCCGGCCCTGGGGAGGTTCACAGGATGACGCCGCGCGAGGGGTCCGCTGGACAGTCTAGCCACTCGACGGGTGTGCGCGGGCCGTCGAGACGACAGTCGAAACCACGCCGGAAAGTGGGCTAAGCTGTCCGACGGAGGATTCGCCTAGTTGGCCTAGGGCGCACGCTTGGAAAGCGTGTTGGGGGCAACCCCTCAGGAGTTCGAATCTCCTATCCTCCGCGCTTGGTTGAGCAGCAAGAACACGAAAGGCCCGGTCGATCCAACCGGGCCTTTCGTGTGTCCGGGCCGTGTCCGGGCCTCACTCGTTGCCCTCGTAGAGCTCCCTGGTGAGGTGCAGCAGGGCCTGCCGTACGGCCTCGGGCGCAAGGACGCGCAGAGGTGTCGCCAGGCCGACGAGATACCTGGCGAGCCCGTCCGCGTCGGGGCCGCCGACCTCGACGATCGTGGCGTCGGGACCGTCGGGACGATGGGCGCCGACCGTCGCCGGGATCAGTCGCAGTGCCCGGCCCATGGGCATCGGGAGACGGATCGTCGCGTACAACGCGTAGGGGCCGGTCGCGACGGAGCGGGAGACGAGCAGCGCGGGGTCGGGCGGGTCGGCGAGTTCCACCGGGACCCCGGTCGGCTGCACCCGGTCGACTCTGTCGGCCCGGAAGGTCCGCCATTGCCCCTGCGTCACATCCCGGGCGACGAAGTACCACCGGCGTCCGGTGTGGACGAGGCGGTAGGGATCGACGTCCCGGACCGTGGTCCTTCCCTGCCAGTCGCGGTATGACAGGCGGGCGCGCTCACCCCGGCGGCACGCGGCCGCCAGTTCCAGCAGCATGCCGGACGTGATCTGCGGCTCCTCGGGCCTGGGGGTGTGCACGAAGGCGGCGTCCATCTCGCCGAGCCGGTCCGCGATCCGCTGCGGCAGGACCTGCCGCAGCTTCAGGAGCGCCGACAGCGCGGCCTGATCCCTGCCGAGGGCGCCGCTCAGCGCCGCCTCACGCAGCCCGACGGCCACGGCGAGCGCCTCTTCGTCGTCGAGGATCAGCGGCGGCACGCGGGATCCGGCCCGCAGACGGTAACCACCCCATGGTCCGGGGTCGGATTCGACGGCATAGCCGAGTTCGCGGAGCTTGGCGATGTCCCGCCGCACGGTGCGCTCGGTGACGGCCGTCCGCTCGGCCAGCTCGGCGCAGGTCCACGAGGGCCGGGCGACCAGCAGGGAAACCAGTCGCAGCAGGCGGGCGGAGGCGCTGAGCACTTTTTGAAGTGTTCCATACGACCAGGACCGGATCTGTCCTGATCTCGTCATAGCGTCTCCCGCATGGAAAACACCTCCGCCCCCGCGTTCCGCTACTCCGCCGTCACCTTCGACTGCCCGGACCCCGCAGAACTGGCCCGCTTCTACGGGGAGGCCCTCGGCCTGCCCGTCGTCTTCTCCACCGACGACTTCGTCCTGCTCGGCCAGGAGGGCGCGGCCGGGCTGGGGTTCAACCGGCTGGCCGACTACCGGCGTCCCACCTGGCCGGACCCCTCCCAGGAGAAGCAGGCCCACATCGAGCTGGGCGTCGACGATCTGGACGCGGCGCAGGCCCGGCTGCTGGCCATGGGAGCCGTGAAGCCCGAGTTCCAGCCGGACCCGGACCGGTGGCGAGTCCTGCTGGACCCCGCGGGCCACCCGTTCTGCATCTCCACCCTGGTCTGAGAACCGATTCTGGAAGGACACGCCCGCATGACGTCCGCCATCCCCGACCCGTCGGTGCTGCACCCGCTGCCTGAGCACGAACGGGTGGTGTTCCTCAAGCCCCTGGTCACAGACCCGCGCATCGAGGTCGGGGAGTTCACCTATTACGACGACCCGGAGACCGCCCGCGAGTTCGAGCGGCGCAACGTGCTGTACGCGTACGGCCCGGAGCGTCTGGTGATCGGCAAGTACTGCGCCATCGCCACCGGCACCCGCTTCCTGATGGCCGGCGCCGAGCACCCCACCATGGGAGTCTCCACGTTTCCCTTCACGATGTTCGGAGGCGCCTGGGCGGAACGCACCCTCGACATCGTCACGGCCATGCCCAGCCGGGGCGACACCGTGGTCGGCAACGACGTGTGGTTCGGCCGGGGCGTCACCGTCATGCCGGGTGTGACGATCGGCGACGGGGCGATCATCGCCACGGGCGCGGTGGTCACCGCGGACGTGCCGCCCTACACGATCGTCGGCGGCAACCCGGCCCGCGCCATCCGCCGCCGCTATGAGGACGCCGACGTCGAAAGGCTGTCGCGCGCGGCCTGGTGGGATTGGCCGGTCGAACTGGTCACCGAGCACGTACGCACGATCATGACCGGTTCCCCTGCCGACATCGAGGCCGTCGCCATCAGGGCCGGACGCGTGTGATGCCGCGTGTCACCAGGGCACCGGCCCGGCGTCGTCGAAGAACCCGCCGGTCGGGCCGTCGTCGGGCAGGGTCGCGAGCCGGATGGCGATCGCCGCGCCCTGTTCCGGCGTACGGACGCCCCGGAAGCCGTTGAGGTCGGTCGCGCAGAACCCGGGGCAGCCGGCGTTGATCAGGATGTTCGTGTCGCGCAACTCCTTGGCGTACTGCACGGTGACGGCGTTCAGGAACGTCTTCGACGGCGCGTACGCGGCGGAGATCGGGCCCGTCTCGGCCCCGGGAGTGGTCTGCCGGGTGAGAGAGCCGACGGTGCTGGACATGTTCACGATCCGCGGCGACGCCGAGCGGCGCAGCAACGGCAGCATCGCGTTGGTGACGCGGATGACGCCGATCACGTTGGTCTCCACGGCCGCCAGCATCGTGGCGGGGTCGACCGTGGTGGGCGTCTGCGGCATGCCGCCGGTTATCCCGGCGTTGTTGACGAGCACGTCGAGGCGGCCCGCGCGCTCCTCGATCAGCTCAGTGGCGGCGGCCACGCTCGCGTCGTCGGTCACGTCGAGCGGCACGCCGAACGCGTCCGCACCGGCCGCGCGCAGCTTCTCCACCGCGGCCTGCCTGTGCTCATCGCTTCGGGCGCCGACGCCGACGCTCCAGCCGAGGGCGCCCAGGCCGGCCGCGATCTCGTATCCGATCCCCTTGTTCGCGCCGGTCACCAGCGCGATCGTCCGTTCGCTCATGCGTCTCATCCTGTCCGCGCCCACGGCCGGACCTCCAACACCGTTTGGGTGGGCGTCGATACCTCCCGGGTATCGATCGCGCGCTCCCGGCGATACCGTGACGGCATGGAGACGCGTGAGCTGCGATACTTCGTCGCCGTCGCCGAGGAGCTGCACTTCGGGCGGGCCGCGCAGCGGCTCGGGATCGCGCAGCCGCCGCTGTCGCGGGCGATCGGGCAGCTCGAACGGCGGCTCGGGGTGACGCTGCTGGAACGCACGAGCCGCACCGTCACGCTGACCGAGGCGGGGTCGGTGCTGCTGCGCGAGGGCCAGGCGGCTCTCGACGCGGTCGAGGCCGCCGAGCGCCGCACCCGCCGCGCCGCCCTCGCCGCGACCGGACGGCCCGGCCTGGTCCTCGTCACGAAGGCCGGGGCCTCCGGCGATCTGCTGCCGAAGCTGCTCGACGCGTACGCCGCCGAGCCCGGCGCGGTCGCCGTCGACGTGCTCCTGTGCGGGCCCGGCGAGCAGGAGCGGCTGCTGCGCGACGGGCGGGCCGACGTGGGCCTGCTGCACCGGCCGTTCGACTCGACGGCCGGGTTCGACGTCGAGGAGCTGTGCACGGAGGGGCAGGTCGTGGTCCTGCCCGCCGGGCACCCCCTCGCCGGCCGGGCCCACCTGCGAATGGCCGACGTCACCGCGCTGTCCGGCCTGCCCACGCCGCGCTGGCCCCGCCCCGACGGCACCTACCCGGACGGCCCCGGCCCGCAGGTTCGCGACCACGCGCAGCTTCTCCAGCTGATCGCGCTCGGCCGGGCCACGGCGGTCCTGCCGGAGTCGTGCCGGACTCATCTGCGCCACGACCTCGCCGCCGTGCCGGTGCTGGACGCACCGGCGGTGACGACGGTGATCGCATGGCCGCCGCACAGCCGGTCGCGAGCCGTCGCCGGGCTGGTCCGCGCCGCGACCCGCCTCTAGCCTGGACAGCCGGCGGAGGGAGGCAGGAGGGTGGGCCGGATGGAACAGATCGACTTCCCGGCGATTCCGAAGGCCGGCGACCTCGACGTCCGGTGGATCCACGGCTCCGAGTCGGCCAAGCACAACACCGACCCCGACATCCAGGTGCACCGGTACGACGAGCACACGTTCGTCCTGCGCCAGAACAAGGCGATCAACTACGAGGCGCCCTTCATGTTCCTGATGTTCGGGAACACCCGGGCCCTGCTGCTGGACACAGGCGCGACGGCGTCCCCTGCGTACTTCCCGCTGCGCCGGACGGTGGACGAGATCGTGGACCGTCGGCTGGCCGATCACCCCCGCGAGGACTACGGGCTCCTCGTCGCCCACACGCACGGCCACGGCGACCACATCGCGGGCGACGGCCAGTTCCGCGACCGCCCGGACACGGTGATCGTGGACCCCGCGCCGGAGCGCGTACGCGAGTTCTTCGGACTCGGCGACGATCTCGACGTGCCCGGGACCCTGGATCTGGGCGGCCGCGTTCTGGACGTGGTGGCGAGCCCGGGGCACCACAGGTCGGCGGTGACCTTCTACGATCGGTCCACCGGCCTGCTCCTGACCGGTGACACCGTTTACCCCGGGCGGCTGTACGTCGAGGACTGGCCGGCGTTCGAGCAGACCATCGACCGCTTGGTGAAGTTCGCCGAGGCCCGCCCCGTCACCCACGTTCTCGGCTGCCACATCGAGATGACCCGCGTGCCGGGCGAGGACTACCCGATCCGCACCACCTACCAGCCGGACGAGCCGCCGCTCCAGATGACGGTCGAGCACCTGCGGCAGATCCGCGACGCGGTGGCGGAGATCGGGGGCCGCCCCGGCGTCCACGTCTATCCCGGCTTCATCGTCTACAGCTAGCGATCGGATCAGATCCAGCCGCGCAGCAGCATGCGGCTCAGCCAGACGTCGTACGGCACCGGCACGGCGGTGAGCACGGGCGACAGCCACCAGAAGTTCACCAGCGCCAGCAGCGTGAACGCGCCCACCACCGCCGCCCCGGTGGAGCGCCGCGCGGCCGGCGCGCCCGGCGGCCCGAGGACGAGCCCGCACGCCAGCACGATCGCGAGGACCATGAACGGCACCGCCGGGAGCGCGTAGAACAGGTACATCGTTCGGTCGTCGGCCAGCGCGAAGTAGAACCACGGCAGCCATCCCGCCGCGTAGGCGAGCAGGACGGCGCCCGCCCGCCAGTCTCGGGTCCTCACGTACCGAACCACCATCGCGATCAGCGCGAGCAGCCCGCCGTACCAGATCACCGGGGTGCCGGTCCCGAGGATCGCCTGAGAACAGGAGGCGGCGCCGCACGTGCCGTGGGGCGACTGGTAGAAGAACGCGACCGGCCGCAGCAGCAGCGGCCAGGTCCACGGGTCCGACTGGTAGTCGTGGTGCGCGCTCAGCCCCTGGTGGAAGCCGAACACCTGGCTCTGGTAGTCCACCAGCGACCGGAGCGAGTCGAAGACGAAGTAGGCCCAGCCGTTCGAGGTCGCGCGCTCCCAGTCGCGGCCCCAGCCGCCGGCCGAGGCGAACCATCCGGCGAACGACGCGACGTACACCACGGCGGGTACGGCGCCGAGCCAGGCGAGGCCCAGTGGCCAGTCGAGGCGGAACGCCTGCCGGTACGGCCGGGGCAGGCCGACGGCGCGCCTGGCACCGCGGTCCCAGACGAGCGTCATGATCCCGAACGCCACGACGAACAGCAGGCCGGTCCACTTGGTCGCCGTCGCCGCGCCCAGGCACAGCCCGGCCGCCAGCCGCCAGGGCCGCGGCCCGAGCCGGGGAGCGGGCCCGTGCAGGGCCGAGGTGCGATACCACTCCGTCAGCCGGGTGCGGGCCGCGTCGCGGTCGGCGACCAGGCAGGCGAAGCCCGCGAGCACCCAGAACGTCAGGAAACCGTCGAGCAGCGCGGAGCGCGACAGCACGAGGTGCAGGCCGTCCAGGGCCAGCAGCAGACCGGCGAGGCAGCCGAGGAGGGTCGAGCGGGTCATCCGGCGGGCGGTCCGCGCCAGGACCAGCACGCTGAGCGTGCCCGCGAGCGCGGCGGCGCACCGCCACCCGAAGGGCGTGACGCCGAAGAGCCACTCTCCCGCGCCGATCAGCCATTTGCCGAGCGGAGGGTGGGCGACGTAGGCGCCGCACTCCTCGAACGTCCCGCACGCCTTGAAGACGTCCGTGCCGCCGCGTGCGAACACCTGGTCGGCGCCGTCGGCGAACTGCCGCTCGACGCCGTACGTGATCAGCGAGTAGGCGTCCTTGGCGTAGTAGAGCTCGTCGAAGACGAGCGCGTGCGGGACATCGAGACGGTCGAACCGGAGGAAGCCCCCGAGAGCGGCCACGGCCAGCGGGCCGGCCCATCCTCGCCCGCCCGGCATCGGCGGCACCAGCCGGGGTAAGGCGGTCAGAGGCACGCGGTGATCCTAACCCGGCAAAACGCGAAGATCGGGGCAAGACAGATCCGGCATGGCGGGCCGCCAGGCATGATCGCCGCCATCCGGGGCAGTAGGCGGCCAGCACCACCGAGCGAGCCGAGAGGGCCGTGAGCGCCCCGACGGCGAAGCGGGAAACACAGTGACGGCACGCCATCGGGAGCGTCGCAGATGGATTTCGATGACCGAGCGCAACTCGACACCTCGCAGGTCGAGGACGTCGGCGGTGGGGGCGGGTTCCGCGGCGGAGGCCTGGCCATCGGCGGCGGAGCCGCCGGCATCATCGCCCTCATCGTGGCCCTGATCTTCGGCGTCAACCCCGGCAACATCACGGGCGGCGGCGACGAGCCCGCCGGCCTGCAGCCGACCAGCGACCTGAGCGCGCAGTGCAAGACCGGCGCCGACGCCGACCAGTCGGAGAAGTGCCGGGTCGTGGGCGTCGTCAACAGCATCCAGAAGTACTGGAGCGAGCAGATCCAGGGATACAGCGGCGCGAAGACCACGCTGTTCTCCGGCGGGGTGCAGACCGGCTGCGGCGCGGCGGACTCCTCCGTCGGCCCCTTCTACTGCCCCAACGACAAGCACGTCTACCTGGACCTGTCGTTCTTCGACGAGTTGCAGTCGAGGTTCGGGGCCAAGGGCGGCCCGTTCGCCCAGGCGTACGTGATCGCCCACGAGTACGGCCACCACGCGCAGGACCTGCTCGGCACCATGAACCGCGTCGGCCAGGACCAGGGCGCGGAGAGCGGCTCGGTGCGCCTCGAGCTCCAGGCCGACTGCTACGCCGGCGTGTGGGCCAAGAACGCGGTGGACACCGGCTTCTACGCCAAGCCGTTCACCGACGCCGACATCCAGGAGGCGCTCGACGCCGCCGCGGCGGTCGGCGACGACCACATCCAGGAGCAGGCCCAGGGCAGGGTCAACCCGGACGCGTTCACCCACGGCACCTCGGCCCAGCGGCAGAAGTGGTTCACGAACGGCTACTCGTCGGGCGATCCGGCGCGCTGCGACACCTTCTCCGGGAGCATCTGAGACCCCGGCAAGGCCTCGGGCGCGGACCTTTGCGTCGTCTCCTAAACTACATACCGTGATCTTTAAGTTGGTCGGTGACGGACGGCCCTATCCCGAGCACGGACTGTCGTCCCGCGAGTGGGCGCGGATCCCGCCCCGGCAGGTCCGGCTCGACACACTGATCACCACGAAGGCGGTGCTGGACCTGCACTCGTTGCTCGCCAAGGACTCGACCTTCTACGGCGACCTGTTCCCGCACGTGGTGCAGTGGAAGGGCGAGCTGTACCTGGAGGACGGCCTGCACCGGGCCCTGCGTGCCGCCCTGCACCAGCGCTCGGTGTTGCACGCCCGCGTGCTGGAACTGCAGGACTAGACGCTCCCTGGCCGAGATCTTCTGTCTGACTGCTTCGGTAGCCTTACGGTCATTTGACCTGACCAGCCTTCGACAGAAGGGAGCCGGGCCGTGCTCGACGACGCCGGACTCCACGCCCTCCGCGAGGCGGCTCGGCTGTCTCCGGACAACCTTCCCCTGCGGCGCCACCTCGCCGAGCAGCTTCTGACCAAGGGGTACCTCGCCGAGGCCGAGGCCGAGTTCCGCGCCGCCCTCGTGCTGTCGCCCCAGGACCCGGACGTCATCGCCGGTCTCGCGGAGGCCTTCGTGCGGCAGAGCGCGTACGGCGCCGCGCTGTCGGCGCTGGAACCGCTCCTGGCGGCTCCCGGCCACGCGCCGCGCGCCGGGCTGCTCGCCGCCAGGGCGCTGCTGGGCGAGGGCGACGTGGCCGGGGCGGCGCGCCGCTACCACGACGCGGTCGCCCGTGATCCCTCGCTGGCCGACCCCGACCTGGCCGCCCGGCTGGCGCCCCAGCCCGTCGCGCCCCACCCGCCGCAACCCGCCCCTTCCGGCCCGCCGTACGCGCCCGAGGCGCACGCCGACGCCCCCGAGACCGAGCGCTCCGGCGTCACCTTCGCCGACGTGGCCGGCATGGAGGCGGTCAAGGAGGCGTTGCGGGTGAAGCTCCTGCTCCCCGTCCAGCAGCCCGAACTGTTCGCGGCGTTCGGCAAGCGGGCGGGCGGCGGGGTGCTGCTGTACGGCCCTCCCGGCGCGGGCAAGACCCACCTGGCCAGGGCCGCGGCGGGTGAGCTCGGCGCGGCGTTCATCAGCGTGGGGCTGGCCGACATCCTGGACATGTACATCGGCTCGAGCGAGCGCAACCTGCGGGCCACGTTCGAGATGGCCCGCCGCAACCGGCCGTGCGTGCTCTTCTTCGACGAGGTGGACGCGCTGGCCGCGCGCCGCTCCGACATGCGGCAGGCGCACACCCGGCAGCTGGTCAACCAGTTCCTCGCCGAGCTCGACGGCGTGGAGGAGAACGCCAACGAGGGCGTCCTGGTGCTGGCGGCCACCAACGCGCCCTGGTACATCGACGTGGCGTTCCGGCGTCCCGGGCGGTTCGACCAGATGGTTTTCGTGCCCCCGCCCGACACCTCCGCCCGCGCCGCCATCCTGCGCATCCTGTGCCGCGACAAACCGCTGGCCGAGATGGACTTCGACGCGGTGGCGAAGGTGACGGACGGGTTCGTGGGTGCGGACCTCAAGGGCGTGGTCGACCGCGCGGTGGAGACCAAGCTGCGCCAGTCGATCAGCGCGGGCCGTCCCCTCCCGCTGACGACGAACGACCTGCTCGTGGTGGCCCAGGCGACGAGGCCGACGGCCGTGAAGGAGTGGCTGGGAACGGCGCGCAACTACGTCCTGCACGCCAACGACTCCGGCGCCTGGGACGAGCTGATGCCCTGGATCGACGGCAAGAAGGGCAGCAAGGTCAGATGGTGACCGCCGCGGCGCCGCTCGAGCGGGCGCGGACGCTGCTGGAGCTGCGCCGCCCGGAGGAGGCCGAGCGGGAGCTGCGGGGCCTGCTCGCCCAGGATCCCCAGAACGTCGACGGGCACGCCTTCCTCGCGGTCGCGCTGGCGGAGCAGCGGAGGCCGGCCGAGGCGATCGACGAGGCGACGGAGGCGGTACGGCTCGCGCCGGACCACTGGTTCCCGCACTACGTGGCCGGTCAGGCGTACTACCGGGCGGGCCGGCCCAGGGAAGCCGCCGACGCCGCGGGGGCGTGCCTGGAGCTCGCCCCCGAGCACGCCCCGGCCTGGGAGCTGCTGGCCCGGGTGCACGTCCACGCCGAGCAGTGGCCGCGGGCGGCCGACGCGGCGCGCCGCGGGCTCGCCCTCGCGCCCGAGGACGCCGATCTCGCGAGCCTGCTCGCGGTGGCCCTCACCATGCTCGGCGACGCCGCCGGGGCGCAGGAGGCCGCCGCGCGGGCCGTGGGGCTCGACCCCGAGAGCGCCCTGGCCCACCTGGCGTACGGACGCGCGCAGCTCGCCTTCGGCTCACCCGGCGAGGCCGCCCGCGCGTTCCGCGAGGTGCTCCGCCTCGCTCCGGGGTTCGACCAGGCCAGGGGCCTCCTGGTGGCGGCGCTCAAGCGGCGCAACCCCGTCTATCGCCTGCTCTCGCGGCTGCGCGGCACGTTCTTCGGCGGGTGGCGGATGCTGTTCCTGCTGCCGGTCGCGCCTCCGGTCGTCGCCCTGTTCGTGCTCATCGCGCTCCTGCACTGGGCGGCCTGGGTCGCCGAGGCGGTCACCACCCTGCGCCTGGCCGGCTCCAGGACGACCCGGCTGCTCTTCGAGGGCGGGCAGGCGCGGGCGGCCCTCGTGTGCTGCTGTCTGCTGGCCGTCGGCACGGCGCTGCTCGTCACGGGCGTGGCGGCCGCGCAGGAGGCGGTGGGAGTGGCCGGGGCGGCGGTCATGGCGCTGGTCACCCCCGTGCAGGAGGCGGCGCACACGAGCGCCCCCCGAGGGCGGGCCGTCCTGTACGGCTGGGCGATGCTCCTGGGCCTGGCCGCCGCCCTGGCGATGCTCCTGTCCTCCCCTTCCGCCGCGCTGCTCACCGCCTATGCCGGGCTGGCCGGCATCTGGGTGGCGGCGGGCGTGCGACGGCTGAACGGGACCCGGGCGGCGGACTCGCTCTGACCGGCCGTGCCGGCCCTGGAAACGAAAGAGCCGCCGGCCCCTGTGATCAGGACCGGCGGCTCCTTGGTCGAGCGGTGGAGGTGGGATTTGAACCCACGGTAGGTTGCCCTACACACGCTTTCGAGGCGTGCGCCCTCGGCCACTAGGCGACTCCACCGCGCAGCAGCTTACCGGACGAACACCACTGCGCGTGCATCCGTTTCCTTCGGCCCGCGGACTCAGCCGCGGCGGCCCGAGAAGAACTCGGTCAGCACGGCCGCGCACTCGCCGGCCAGCACGCCCATGACCACCTCGGGCCGGTGGTTGAGCCTGCGGTCCCGCAGGACGTCCCACAGCGATCCGGCGGCCCCGGCCTTCTCGTCCACCGCGCCGTACACGACGCGGTCCACCCGGGCGAGGACCGCGGCGCCGGCGCACATGGTGCACGGTTCCAGCGTGACGACGAGCGTGCAGCCCGTCAGCCGCCAGTCGCCGGTCCGCGCCGCCGCCGCGCGCAGGGCGAGCACCTCGGCGTGGGCCGTGGGATCGGCGCTCGCCTCGCGGTCGTTGCCCGCCGCGGCCAGCACCGGACCGGGCGCGCCGTACGGAGCTCCGGATCGGGGCGGACCGAGCACGACGGCGCCGACCGGCACCTCGCCGCGCCCGCCCGCCCGTACGGCCTCCGCCAGCGCCAGCCGCATGGCGGCCTCGTACGTGTCCGGCGGCGAGCCGGTCACCGCAGCCGGTCGAGCTCGTCGGCGAAGCCGAGCCGTTCGGCGATGAGGGAGAGGATGTCGGCGGGCAGCACGCCCTCCTCCATGCTGAGCTCCACGAGCTCCTCCGCGCTCAGCGAGAAGTCGCCGAGCAGCTCCAGGTCGCCGACCGGACGGATGCCGAGGTCGGGCGCGTCCTTGTCCACCACGACGCCGGCCAGCTCGGCGAAGATCTCGCCCAGCGGGTCGTTCTGCACGGCGTGCGCGTCGGAGATGAACACGCGGGGGTCGAGGTCGTCCTCGTAGCGGATGATCGCGAACCACTCGTCCTCGACCTCGACGCACAGCAGCGCGAGCTCGTCGCCGCTGAGCCCGAGGGCCTCCTGCAGGGCGTCGCTCAGGTCGTCGGCGATCTCGGCCTCGCCGAGGTCGACCTCGGCGCCGGCCCAGCGGCCGTCGATGCGGGCGAAACCGGCGGAGAAAAGGTTGGATCTGGAGGGCATTGCCGTCTCCCCAGGTCAGCCGATGGCGGCGTCGACGGCGCGTTCGAACGGCTGGGAGAAACCCAGCCGTGCGGCGATGCTGGACAGGACCTCGTCAGGCAGGAGATCGAGGTCGCCGGACAGCGCGCCCAGCTCCATCTCGTCGAGCCCGAGGTCGGCGAAGATGGACAGGTCCCCGGCGGGAAGCACGCTGTCGAGCTCCTCCTCCTCGGGCACGGGCACGTCGAGGTATTCGAGGACCTGCTGCGCCAGCGGCCACTCCCAGGCGGCCGTGATGTCCGAGAGGAAGACGTCCACCTGCTCGCCGAAGACCCGTAACGCCACGAAGAAGTCATCCCCTACGGCGACCATGCCAATCGTGGTTCCCATGCTGGGGGTCTGGCGGAGGGCGTGAATGAGTCCGTCCAGGTCGGAGGTCAGCGCCACCGGGAGCATCTCCGCCTCCCAGCGGTCCTCCTCGCGATAGACGACGATGGCGAAGTCAAGAGTGTCCACGTCTGTCATCGTCTTCCCCACCGCACGCTCTTCACGCAGGCAATGGTCGCAGAATCGGAGTCGTACCGTACGGCGCTCACTCCAAATCGTGATCAAAGACTCAGCCGGCGTCGAGGGTTCGCCCAGGACCCGGTAACTTTTGTCCCCATGGAGACCCTCGTCGTCGACCACCCGCTCGTCGCCCACAAGCTCACCACTCTCCGCGACGTGCGGACCGACTCGCCGACGTTCCGCCGCCTGGCCGACGAGCTGGTCACGCTGCTCGCCTACGAGGCCACCAGGGACGTCAGGGTCACCGACGTGACGGTCGACACCCCGCTCGCGCCCACCCACGGCGTACGGCTGGCGCGCCCCGCGCCGCTCGTGGTGCCGATCCTGCGCGCGGGGCTGGGGATGCTCGACGGGATGACCCGGCTCCTGCCGACCGCCGAGGTGGGCTTCCTCGGGATGATCCGCGACGAGTCCACGCTCAAGGCCCAGACCTACGCCACGCGGCTGCCGGAGGACCTGTCCGGCCGCCAGTGCTACGTGCTCGACCCGATGCTCGCGACGGGCGGGACCCTCGCCGCGGCGATCCACTTCCTGTTCGACCGCGGCGCCCGGGACGTCACCGCGATCTGCCTGCTGGCCGCCCCCGAGGGCATCGCGTACCTGGACGAGGCCTTTCGCGGCGGCGACCGGCCGATCCGGGTGGTGACGGCCGCCCTCGACGAACGGCTGAACGAGAACGGCTACATCGTGCCCGGCCTCGGCGACGCCGGCGACCGCCTCTACGGCGTCGTCTGATCTCCCCGCCGCCGATCCCCCTGCCGTCCGAGTCCCCCGGGCCTGATTTCCCGGGGGTCTGATTTCCCTTCCTTTCCGCGCCGTCCGTCCACTCTCACCCCTGGTTACACTGCGCGCCCGATAGGGTACGCACTGTGATGACGACGTCACCTCGCGCTCTCGCGAGCGGCGCGCCACCAGGGAGAGCGATGATCCAGCATCCGGCCGGCGAGCACTACGAACAGCTCGAGGCCCTGCTCAGGGACGAGTTCGCGGGGGTGCATCCTCCCGCGACGGTGACCCGGTGCGTTCAGGCCGCCCACCACGGCGCCATCGAGGTCACCGGACACGCGCACCCCGCACTGGTCGAGCGCATCGCCCGCAAGCATCTGCGGGTCCTGGCGACCGCCGCCGCGGAGCGGGGCTGACGCCGTCGCGATCACGAAACCCGTTGGCGGTTAGCCGCTTTACCAAACGGGGTGTCTGGGTAATGTATTGGTCATGGGAGTGGTGACGGCGGTGCAGGCGAAGAAAGTCATCAAGTGGACGCTCATCGTGTCGGCGGGCTTCTATCTGCTCACGAGACCGACTGACGCGGCCCACACGGTCCACGGGGCCTTCAACGGAATCGTCAGCGCGGCCGACTCGATGGCGCAGTTCTTCGCCACCCTGACATGAGACTTGTGACCCACGGGGACTCGGCCCCGTCGTCGGTCAACCGTTACCTCCTCCCCCACGAACACCAAGTCATCATGGTCCGGCGTCACCCCGCCGTCCTCCTGCGCCCGGTCGCCGAGATCTTCGGCGGCCTCATCCTCGCCGGAATCCTCAGCAAGTTCCTGAGCGACAACGGTGCGAGCCAGGCCCTCGCCCTCGTCTGGTGGGCCTGGCTCCTCCTGCTGGTTCGATTCGTCTGGAAGGTCGCGGAGTGGTCGGTCGACTACTTCGTCGTCACCTCCCAGCGCATGCTTCTCACCACGGGCCTCATCACGCGCAAGGTCGCGATGATGCCCCTGAGCAAGGTCACCGACATGAGCTTCCAGCGCTCGCTCCTCGGCCGCATGCTCGGCTACGGCGAGTTCGTCATGGAGTCGGCCGGCCAGGATCAGGCCCTGCGTACCGTCCCCCACATCCCCTATCCGGAGACCTTGTACCTCGAGGTCTGCCAGATGATCTTCCCCAGCAAGGACGGGGACGACGACTGACCGACGGTCTCCCGTCCGATATCTCGACACCGTGATCGAACCTTCATCGTCGTGATTCTTGACGGAGGGTTACACGATTCGGTCGCTTCGTGCCATTATGGCGACACTATTGACCCTTCCCCCGCCCTGTGAGATCAGATGCCGAGTCAGGGAACCATCGGTGACCGCGTCCGCGGATTGCGGTTGAGCAGGCGCATGTCGCAGGCCCAGTTGGCCGGACCCGACCTATCCGACAGTTACGTCTCACTCATCGAGTCCGGAAAGCGGACGCCGACGCCGGTCGTCGCCCGGCTGCTCGCCGAGCGACTCGGTTGCACCACCGAGTTCCTGCTCCACGGGATAGAACCCCGGCAGCGCATCGACACCGAGCTCGGCCTGCGTCATGCCGAGCTCGAGCTGTATCACGGCGATCCCGCCGTGGCGGCCGACCGCTTCGGCGAGATCGTCAAGGCGGCGGGCGAGGACAACGCGATGCTGGCCGCGCACGCGCGCCTCGGTGTGGCGCGGGCGCTGGAGGCCCAGGGGCGCGTCGGCCGGGCCGTCGAGGCCTACGAGCGGCTGCGCCGCGAGGCCACCGCGCACCCCGAGCGCCTCGCCGACCTGCCGCTGACGGTCGCGCTGTGCCGCTGCTACCAGCGGGCCGGCGACCGGCTGCGTGCGCGCGACCTCGGCGCCCACGCGCTCGGCCAGATCGACCGGCTCGGTGTGATCGAGGGCGAACTGGCCGTCGAGCTGGCGCTGGCGCTGGTGGAGGCCGAGACCGGCCTGCCGTACGTCGAGCGGGTGCTGTCGACCGCGGGCCCGACGCGCGCGAGCGACCGCAGCGCGGAGATCCTCGCGCTGTGGCAGGCCAGCGTCACGGCGGCCGAAGGCGAGGACTCGGCGCTGGCCGTGCAGCTCGCCGAGGACGCTCTCGCGGCGGGTCGTCCGGCACGGATCGCCGTGCGCCGCGCCCGCATCGCGATGCACTGGGCTCGCCTCACCGCCGCGGATCCCGAAGGCGCCGATTTGGACCGAGCCAACGAGCTCGCGCAGTCGGCGGCGGACGTCTTCGCGCGGTTCCCGGCCGAGCGGCAGGAGCACGCGCGGAGCCTCGTGGTGCTGGGTTTCGTACGCTTCCGGACCGGAGACGCGGAATCCGCAGCCGAGCTCGCCGGTCAGGCACTGGATCTATTGGACGGCGCCAAGGGGACGACCGCGGCGACCGCGAACATGGTCTTGGCCGAGATCGCGTTGGCACGGTCCCAAGATCCGGCCGCCGCGCTCGACCGGGCGCACGACCTGCTGGACGGCGAGACGCCCGACCGGGAGACCGCCCGGGCCTGGCGCATGCTCGGCGACCTGTGGGGCCAGGCCGGTGCCTTCGACCGGCAGTCAGGGGCATATCGTAGAGCCCTGGAAGCGGTCGGAATCCGCGTGAACATACCGGGCTCCATGACCACGACGGTGCTCGCTCGATAGCCTCCTGGGGCTCCGGACTTGTTCTGGAGGCTCTGGAATAATGAGGGTCTACCACTCATTCCATCATCGGATGATTGGCAACCCAAAGGAGGCTGACGTGAGCCTGCGGACGGCGCAGCGGGCGTCTCTCGTGGACCAGGTGATCGACCAGCTCAAGGAGCAGATCACCTCCGGCTCCTGGCAGATGAATGCCAAGATTCCCACCGAGACGGTGCTCGCCGAGCACCTCGGAGTCGGCAGGAACACGGTCCGTGAGGCGGTCCGCGCGCTGACCCACGCCGGGCTGCTGGAGTGTCGCCAGGGCGACGGCACGTACGTGCGGGCCACCAGCGAGCTGTCGGGTGCGATGGCCAGGCGGCTGCGCGCGGCCGAGCAGCTGGAGATCCTGGAGGTCCGGCGCGCGCTGGAGGTCGAGGCGGCCCGGCTCGCGGCGACGCGGCGGACCGACGAGGACGTCGCGTCGATCGAGACCGCGCTGGCCGCGCGCGAGAAGGCATGGTCGGACGGCGACCCCGAGGCGTTCGTCGAGGCCGACCTCGCCTTCCACGTGGCGGTCGTCGAGGCCACGCACAACAGGGTGCTGATCGACCTCTACGTCGACTTCTCCGCGGCGCTGCGGGCGAGCATCGCGGCGGCCGGCGGCTCCCTGGAGCAGAACTACATCCCCCACGACGCGATCGTGCGCGCGATCGCCGCCGGCGACGCCACCGCGGCCGAGCGGGCCGGTCACGCGTGCATGGAGCACATCCTCATCGCCCTCACCGACTCCGCCACCCTCACCTCCTGAGCCCCCGCCCGGCGGGTCCGTACGAACGGCACCCGCGGGGCCCGATCAGGCGGGAGCAGTCAGGCGAGCGGTGAGGCGAGCACGGCTCAGCCGAGCCGCAGGGACATGACGAGATAGCGGAAGCCGGGGTCCTCGCCCTCGTCGGTGATCAGCGCGGGACGGGTCGGCGAGTCCATGTGGATGCGCGCCCGCCCGGTCTCGACGCCCGCCAGCCCGTCGAGCAGGAAGTGGGGCTGGAAGGCGATCTCGATGTCCGGGCCCTCCAGCTCGGCCTCGACGACCTCGGCGCCCCTGCCGATGTCACCGCCCCCGGCCTGGATCAGCACCTGTCCCTGGGAGAACGACAGCCGGACCGCGGCGTTGCGCTCGGCGACCAGCACGACACGCTTGACCGCCTCCACGAACGGTCCCACCTCCACGTCCGCGTGGTTCTCCCACTGGGCGGTCAGCCGGGACCGGTAGTCGATGAACTGGTCGTCCAGCAGCCGCACGGTCGTCGTGCGCCCCTGACTCTCGAAGCCCGCGACGTTGTCGCCCAGGCCGATCGCCACCTCGCCGCCGCGCAGCGATCGGGCCACCTCGACCAGCACCCGCGCCGGCACGACCACGCCGTGCCGCGCGTCCTGCTGCTCGGGATGCCACAGGAACTCGGCGGCGGCGATGCGGTAGCGGTCGGTGGCGGCCATCGACACCCGCACGCCCTCGATGTCCACGCGGATGCCCGTCAGCATGGGCAGCGTGTCGTCGCGGCTCGCGGCGGCGGCCACCTGCCCGACCGCGGTGGCGAAGGCGCCGCCGCCCACGGCGCCGACCTTCGGGGGCATCGGCGGCATCGCCGGGAAGTCCTCGTCCGGCATCGTGATCAGTCCGAACTCGGTGCTGCCGCAGGTGAGCACCGCCTCCGACCCGCTTGTGACGATCTCGACGGGCCGGGCGGGCAGGCTCCGGGTGATCTCGGCCAGGACCTTCCCGGGAATCAGCACCCGCCCCGGCTCGGCGACGTCGGCCTCGACGTCGGCACGGGCCGAGACGTCGTAGTCGAAGGCGGACACCCGCAGGTCGTCTCCCGCCTCCAGCAGCAGGCCCGCGAGAACGGGCACGGCGGGCCGGGCGGGCAGCACCCGGGCCGCCCACGCCACCGCGTCGGCGAGAACGTCGCGGTTAACCTGGAATTTCATCCCGACCTCCTGCCTGCGCCACCTGACTGCGCCACGACTCGGGTCCAAAAGTAGCGCCCGGCACCGACATTCCCGGCCGTCCCCTGTGCCGTTCCCTGCCCTACTTGCTGTTGAGGAAGGCGAGCACGGCGAGGACGCGGCGGTTGTCGTCGTCGGAGGGCGCCAGGCCCAGCTTGGTGAAGATGCTCGCCGTGTGCTTGCCCACCGCGCTGTCGCTGAGGAACAGCCGCTGCCCGATCGCGGCGTTCGACCTGCCCTCGGCCATCAGTTCCAGCACCTCGCGCTCCCGGGGGGTGAGGCGGCCGAGCGGCTCGTTGCGCGCGTTGCTCGCCAGGAGCCGGGCGATCACCTCGGGGTCCATGGCCGTCCCGCCGGCCGCGACCCGGCGTACGGCGTCGACGAACTGCTCGCCGTTGAACACCCGGTCCTTCAGCAGATAGCCGACGCCGCCGGACCCGTCGGCCAGCAACTCCCTGGCGTACAGCTGCTCGACGTGCTGGGACAGCACGAGGACCGGCAGGCCGGGCACCTGCCGCCGCGCGGCCAGGGCGGCCTGCAGCCCCTCGTCGGTGAAGGTCGGCGGCAGCCGCACGTCCACGACGGCCACGTCGGGACGCTCGCCGACCAGGGCGGCGAGCAGCTCCGGGCCGGACTCGACCGCCGCGACCACCTCGAAGCCGTGCGCGCGCAGCAGGGCGACCAGGCCCTCCCGCAGCAGGTGCAGGTCTTCGGCCAGCACTACCCGCACGTGCCGCCCTCCGCTTCCCTGGTCCACGCCGTCGTCGCCAGCGCGACGGCCAGCAGGCCGCCGCCGAGCGCAATCATGCCCACGATGACCGGCCACTGGAAGGGCTCGGGCACGTGCAGGCCGAGGAACCAGGACTTCACCGGCGATCCCACCAGCTTCAGCACCATCGCGACCAGCCCCTGCGGGAACAGCGCGATCGGCCACAGCCCCCAGCACAGGCGGCCGAAGTAACGCCACGGGGTCAGCGGCGCCGGCCGCACCCGGAACGCCCGGGGCAGCTCGATGACGGCCGTGGTCGGGCCGCCCACCGGGCTGCTCACCGCGAGGACGCCGTCGAACGCCCCGAGCCTGCGCTCGATGCCCCGCAGACCGGTGCCCTGCCCGGGGTCCGCGCCACCGTGGCCGTCGTCGGTCACCGTCACGCGCAGCGCCGGGCCCTGCGCGCTCACGTCCACCCACGCCTCGGTCGCGTCGCCGTGCCGGGCCGCGTTGGCCAGCAGCTCGCTGACCGCGAAGTACGCCGCGGACTCCAGCGGGGCCGAGGCGCGCTCGGGCAGGTCGACCGTGACGTGGGCGCGCAGCGGGCTGTCCAGGGCGAGGGCGCGTACGGCGTCGCCGAGGCCGCGCTCGGCCAGCACCGGGGGATGGATGCCGCGCACCAGCCGCCGGATCTCCTGCAGCGCGGTCGCCGAGGCCTCCCTCGCCTTGCCGAGCAGCGCCCGGGCGGCCTGTGGGTCGCTTTCCAGCAGTTGCTCGGCCGCGCCGATGGTCATGCCGATCGCCACCAGGCGGGCCTGGGCGCCGTCGTGCAGGTCGCGCTCGATCCGGCGCAGCTCCGCCGCCTGCGAGTCGACGGCCTCGGTGCGGGCGGCGTCCAGTCGGCTGACCCGCTGGGCCAGCCTGGCCTTCTCGGTGGGCCCCAGTAGCGCGGCGGCGACCTGACCGTGCAGACGCACGGCCCACGGCGCGTACCAGCGCACGACGATCACCGCGAGCAGGATCCAGGCCAGGCCCACGGGGTCGCCGCCCGCCACGCGGACGAGGCCGTACGCGGTCGCGAGCAGCGGAGCGGCGGCCACGAGCCCGCTCGTCAGCGGCGCGGCGAGCAGGTAGGCGAAGTCGCGCCAGGTGGCCGGGTCCTTCGTCATCCAGTGCCAGCGCAGGTTGAAGGCCGGGATCGTCGGCCGCTTGTACAGCGTGCGGCCGTCGCGATACCACCCGTCGTGCTGCGGCACCGGCGGGGGCGGCTCGGGCCGGTACGGCTCGTCGACCGGTATGCCCGCCCAGCGCGCGGTCAGCCGGCGTTGCAGCCGGGTAACGGCCCGCGCGAGCCGTACGGCCGGGGGAAAGACGATCACCAGGCCGACCGCGAACGTGAGCAGCACCGCCGCCAGCATCGCCAGGCCGGCGGCCAGGCCCACCAGAGCGAGGCCGGCGAGAGCGGCGCCCCTGGCGAGGGCGACGAGGGTCGAGCGAGCTGAGGCCATGGGTTCAGTCTGGAGGCTGCCGCCGGGCCGGCACAGTGGCCCGAGCCGCCCGATGGGGGTGGAGAAAAGTGCACCCCCACCGGGTCCACAGCCGCATTCTCCGCGGATCGCCCGATTCCTAGCGTCTTGGCCATGGCAATCATCACCGTGGACCACCTCCGCAAGACGTACGGAACGCGGGTCGCGGTCGAGGACGTGTCGTTCTCCGTGAAGGAGGGCGAGGTCTTCGGCATCGTGGGCCGCAACGGGGCGGGCAAGACGACGACGGTCGAGTGTGTCGCCGGGCTGCGCACCCCCACCGCGGGCACGGTCACCGTGGACGCGGACCTGAAGGAACAGGTCGGCGTGCAGCTCCAGGAGTGCTCGCTGCCGGACAAGATCCGGGTCGGGGAGGCGCTGGCGCTCTACGCCTCGTTCTACTCCCGTCCGGCCGACTGGCGGGCCCTGGCCGAGGAGGCCGGGCTCGACCTCCGGGCGCCCTTCGGCAAGCTGTCGGGCGGGCAGCGCCAGCGGCTGTCGGTCGCGCTCGCGCTGGTCGGAAGCCCGCGCATCGCGATACTCGACGAGCTCACCACCGGTCTCGACCCGCGGGCCCGCCGCGAGACCTGGGACCTGGTCGCCCGGATCAGGGACCGCGGCGTGACCATCCTGCTCGTGACCCACTTCATGGAAGAGGTGGAGCGCCTGTGCGACCGGGTCGCGGTCATCTCCCGCGGCCGCGTGCGGGCGGTGGACACCCCCACCGGGCTGGTCGCCCGCGCCGGCGGCGAGCAGCGCCTGGTCTTCCACACCGACGAACCCGTCGACGGCCTGCGTGCGCTGCCCGAGGTGGCGTCCGTCACCGTGTCCGCCGACGGGAGCGGCGCGGAGGTCACCGTCACCGGCACCGGCGACCTGCTGAGCGCCGTCGCCGCCGTGCTGCCCCCGTCGCGTACGCGGGGCCTGCGCATGGAGCGCACCACCCTCGACGACGCGTTCCTCGTTCTCACCGGCAAGGAGGAGTCATGACGAAGGCCTTCGGAAAACTCGCGGCCGTGGAGGCCAGGCTCTTCCTCCGCGAACCCGTCGCGGTGTTCTTCGCGATCGTGCTGCCGGTGGGACTGCTGCTGGCGCTGGGCACGACGATCCCCGGTTTCCGCGACGCGGATCCGTCGCTGGGCGGGCAGCGGTTCGTGGACGCGCCCTTCACGGCGATGATGGTGCTGCTGTCGGTCGTGACGCTCGGGCTGAGCGTGCTGCCCGCCACCCTGGTCGTCTACCGGGAACGCGGCGTGCTGCGGCGGCTGTCCACCACCCCGGTGCGGCCGGGCGCGCTGCTGTCCGCCCAACTGCTGATCAACGTGATCGTGTCCGTGGCCGCGACCACGGTGACGCTGGTGCTGGGTCACCTGGTCCTCGGGGTGCCGCTGCCGGGCTCGCCCTGGGCGTTCGCGGCGGTCTTCGTCCTCGGCACGCTCACCGTCCTCGCCATCGGGCTGCTGCTGGCCGCCGTGGCGAAGAACGCCCGGGTCGTCCAGGGGGTGGGCTCGACCCTCATGTTCCCCCTGCTGTTCCTCGCCGGGATGTGGCTGCCCCGGCCGCTCATGCCCGAAATCCTGCGCCGGATCAGCGACTTCACGCCCACGGGCGCCTTCGGGCAGGGGCTGATGGACGCCCTGGGCGGGCACGCCCCCCAGCCGCTCCACCTCGCCGTGCTGGCGGGCTGGGCGCTGGCCGCCGGTCTCGCCGCGGCCCGGCTGTTCCGCTGGGAGTAGCGGACGCGTCCCGGACGCCCGGCGCCTACCTCAGGGGTAATCGCCGGGCCGATCGGCGACCGGATAGCGTCCAGGACGTGACCGTTGCAACGCTTCACCAGCGGCCGTTCGGGGAGCTCCTGCGCCAGTGGCGCGAACACCGGCGGCTGAGCCAGCTCGATCTGTCGAATCTGGCCGAGATCTCCACCCGCCACATCAGCTTCCTCGAGACCGGCCGGGCCACCCCGAGCCGCGACATGGTGCTCCACCTCACCGAGCACCTCGACCTTCCGCTCCGCGAGCGCAACCACCTGCTGCTGGCCGCCGGATACGCCCCCGTCTACACCGAGTCGCCGCTCGACTCGCCGGGGATGGCGGCGGTGTGCGAGGCGATCCGGCGGCTGCTGTCGGCGCACGACCCCTATCCGGCCGTGGTGGTCGACCGCACCTGGGAGCTCGTCGACGCCAACGAGGGCATCGCGCTGCTGGCCGAGGGCGTGGACCCCGACCTGCTGAGCAACGTGCTGCGGGCGAGCCTGCACCCGGAAGGGCTCGCCCCGCACATCCTCAACCTGGGCGAGTGGCGTGCGCACCTGCTCGGACGGCTGCGCCGGCAGATCACGCTCACCGCCGACCCGCGGCTCACCGAGCTGTACGCCGAGCTGCGCGACTACCCCTGCGACCAGCCGGAACCCGAGGTGGAGCTGCCCGGCCCCGGGGACATCCTCGTGCCGCTCCGGGTGCGGCGGGCCGGGCGGGAGCTGTCGTTCTTCAGCATCGTGGCGACCTTCGGCACCCCGCTCGACATCACGGTCTCCGAGCTGGCCATCGAGTCGTTCTATCCGGCCGATCCCGCGACCGCCGCCTTTCTGCGCGACACCTCATCGTGATCATCCGGCGTCCGTCCGGCGATCCGGTCCTGCCACAATTCCCCCATCAAGCCATGCCCGAATAAGAGGGGGCCGGGGTGCCCGGACGGGTGCTGACCAACACGTTCCACGTGGACGCCGCGCCGGAGAAGGTGTTCGAGCACCTCACGACGCCGGAGAGCTACATCGGCCTGTCACCGCTCGTGGTGGCCGTGCGGGACGTCGACCGGTCCGAGCCGGGGATGGTGCGGTACACCTCCGTCGAGCGGTTCCGCTTCCTCGGGCTGAAGTACGACAACCCCATCGCCGTCACGCTGCTGACCGAGGGCCTATCCGTACGGGGACAGGTGGACAGCCCCGGCGGCGTCCGGATGGGCTACCGCTTCGACCTGTCTCCGGAGGCCGGCGGCACGCGGGTGGACGACCGGCTGGACCTGAGCGCACCGTGGCTCGTGATGGGGTTCGCGGCGGGCCAGGCGCGGAAGGTGCAGCTCGCCAGGGCCCGGATCCTCGCCGAACGGCTGTCCGGGCGGCCTAAGCGCGGTTCGTGAACGACTCCAGCGACTCGGCGTACGTCGCGGTCGCGAGCGCCGGGTCGAGGGCGGCGAGCTCACGGGCCGGCGCGGCCTCGGCGGTGACCTCGGCGCGCCGGATGCGGTCGAGCCGGAAGCCGCGCCCGGCCTCGCGGACCCGGCAGTAGCCGACGAGATACCAGCGGCCGCGGGCCGTCAGCAGCGCGGCGGGCTCGACCTCGCGCTCGGTCTCCTCCCCGGCGGCGTCCGCGTACGTCAGGCGGATCACCCGCTGCTCCAGGACCGCTCGCGCCACCGCCTCGCGCACGGTCTCGGTCCGCGGCTGCGGCAGCACGAAGATCCGGCGGCTCGCCTCGGCCGCCCGGTCGGCCGCCCCCGCCGACATGGCGGCCGCGAGTTTGGCCATCGCGCCGCGTGCGGCGGCGGCGAACGGGGTCGTGTGCTCCGCCGCCGCCACCGCCGCGGCCAGGGCGAGCGCCTCCTCCGCGGTCAGATTGATCGGGGGCAGCGTCATCACCGGGTCGACGAACCACCCGCCGTAGGGCCCGGCCTGGTCGCGCACCGGCACTCCCGCCTGCAGCAGCGCCTGGAGATCGCGCTGGACGGTCCGCCGGGACACCTCGAAGCGCTCGGCCAGCCAGGCGACGGTCCGGGGCCGGGGCGCCACGGCCCGCAGCTCCTCGACCAGGGCGTACAGGCGTTCGGTCCGGTTCATTCCGCCGTCGCCACCGCCTTCCGGACGAATCCCACCTGCTGCCTCCGCTCCCGCTCGGCGACCGCGATCGGGAAGAGCGTGAAGCCGTGCGCCGCCTCCGCGACGACCTCCAGCTCGGCGGCGTTGCCGGCCGCCCGCCAGCGCGCGGCCATGAACAACGTATCGTCGAGCGCCGGATCCATCGTCCCCACCACGAACCTGGCCGTGGGCATGCCCGACAGGTCGGCGTACAGCGGGGAGATCTCAGGGGATCGGCGCTCCTCTGGGGTCATGCCGGGCGTGTACTGCTCCCTGAACCAGGCGATGATCGGCGTGGAGACCAGCAGGTTGCGTTCACCCCAGTGGCGGACGCTCGGCGTCATCGACAGGTCGTAGGAGCCGAAGCTGAGATGGGCGGCGCGAAACGCGCCGGTGACCGCGTGGCGGTCGCGCAGCCGCAGGAGGGTGAGAGCCGCCAGGCAGGCGCCGGCCGACTCTCCACCGATGACCAGCCGGTCGGCGCCGAACTCCGCGGCGGCGTGCTCGGCCAGCCACAATGCGGCCCGTTCACAGTCGTCGGGGCCGCAGGGGTAGGGGTTCTCCGGCGCCAGGCGGTAGTCGACACTGACCACGGCCACCCGCGCCTCGCGGGCCAGCCGCCACAGCCAGAGGTCCTGGCCGTCCGCGGAACCGATCACGTAGCCGCCGCCGTGGATGTGCAGGAACACCCCGTCGACGGACGGGGGGACGAACACGCGTACGGGGACCCCGCCGACGGCCCGGTCGACGGCCTCGGGGACGCGCTCGTGCCCGCCCATCAGGGCGCGGGCCTTCCTGCTGGCGGCAGGGTCGTTCAGGATGTGTATCGGGGTCTGCGCCGCGAGCCGCCGCTCCAGTTCCTCGTTGAAGGCCCGGGTCTCCGGGACGTCCTCGACGCCGGTGGTGACGATGCCGCACATGTCGAGCTCCATGTCGTCGCACATGCCGTCATGCTGGTGTCCGGCCGCGACAGCCCCCTGTCACGGTCTCGATGAGAAACGCGTCACACCGCGGTGTTCGCCGTCCTGACCGCCGCCGTCTCGCGTGAGAAGCTGGAGCTCCCACCATCCGCCCGGAGGTATCACATGCTCGTGCTGGCGCACGTCAGCGACATCCACATCGACGGAAGCGAGCGGAACACCTCGCGCGCCGCCCGCGCGCTCACCTACGCGCGGTCGCTGCGGCCCGACGCGATCGTGCTCACCGGCGACCTGGCGGACCACGGCGCGATGGAGGAGTACGAGACCGTCCGCGAGCTGATCGCCGGCGACGACGTGCCGCTCGTGCTGTGCCCGGGCAACCACGACGCGCGCGGCAACCTCCGCAAGGTGCTGCTGGAGCAGGACGGCGACCACCCGGTCAACCAGGCGCTCAACCTCGACCACGCGACGATCGCGCTGTGCGACTCGAGCATCCCCGGCCGGCCCGAGGGCGCGCTGGACGACGACACCCTGGCCTGGCTCGACTCCGTGCTCGCCGCGACGCCCGGCGTCCCCGCCTTCGTCGGCATGCACCACCCGCCCGTCGCGCTCGGCATCCCGTACGTGGACCGCATCCGGCTCGGGCGGCCTGAGGGGCTGGCGGAGGTCCTCGGCCGTCACCCGCACGCCATCGCGGTGCTGGCCGGGCACGCCCACACGGCGGCGGCGACGACGTTCGCCGGGCTGCCGCTGCTGGTCGCGCCGGGAGTGGTCAGCACCGCGCTGCTGCCGTCCGAGACCTCGGCGCAGCCTCCGGTCGACTACGACCTGCCGCCGGCCATCGCCCTCCACGTGCTCGACGACGGCCGGGTCACCACGCACTACCGGCCCGTCCCCTACTAGACCCTGGTGATGCGGACGGCGTCGGCGACGACGTAGCCGGTGGCGGAGGTCCACCGGCTCACGCCGACCACCTTGGAAGTCCCGGCGGACAGCGTGAACGTGCCGAGCGAGCGCCACTGGCCGCCGCCCGTCCGCTGGTCGACGTAGACCGTCTGGTTGCCGCTCGACGTCGCCACGATGTACGGCGTCGCGCTGTTGTAGCCGGGGTCGGACGGATACCAGACCTCGACGCGGTAGCTCCCGGCGCTGGGGATCGTGGCGGTGAACCAGGCCGGGTCGCTGGCCGCCACCGGGGTGGCGAAGCGGTAGTCGGCGCCGTACCGCTGGGCGGAGTAGGCCGAGACGCCCCAGGCCGAGCTCGCGGTGAACGAGGATCCGGCGTTGTCGACCACGATCGCGGACGCCCCGGGGGCGGTCGCACCGTCGCTGGGCGCGCTCTCCTGCCGCCACCGGTCGAGCGCGGTGACGTAGTAGGTCGCCGTGCCCGTGGCCGTGGTGTCGGTGTAGCCCGTCTGCCTGGTCGTGGTCAGCAGGGTGCGGGCGTCGGCGAACGCGCACGGATCGGCCGTCGAGACCGCGCCGTCGACCCGGTAGACCGCGTACGAGGTGCCGCTGCCCTGCCAGGACAGGGCGACGCCGGTCGAGGTGCGGACGGCGGAGGTGATCGAGGGGGCCGCGGGCGCCCCACCGGTGCCCCGCGCGGGCGGGAGCGCCGGCCTGGAGTAGTGAGCCGCCACGAGGGCCGAGAAGCCGCCGATCCGGTCCGCCCTGACGTCCTTGGCGCTGAAGTAGACGTCGCCGATCACCTCGGGGTGCTTCCTGTTGTCGTAGAGGTGGTCGCCGAGCTCGGCCGGGTCCTGCCAGGCGGCGTCCTGGCCGCTCGCACCGACCCGGTAGGCGGCCTGGCCGACGACCAGGCCGACGCCGGTCCCCCCGACGACGCCGGACCACCACGCGGTGAGCACCTCGTAGGCGGCGGGGCCGTAGCCGATGTGCCAGTAGATCTGCGGCGCGATGTAGTCCACCCAGCCCTGCTTCACCCACAGCCTGGTGTCGGCGTAGATCGCGTCGTACGACTGCAGCCCGGAGGTCCGGGAGCCGAGGGGGTCGGTGGTGGAGTTGCGCCAGATGCCGAACGGGCTGACACCGAAGGACACCCACGGTTTGGCCGCGTGGACGCGCTGGTCCAGCTCTCGCACGAGCCGGTTGACGTTGTCACGCCGCCAGTCGCCGATGTCGGAGAAGCCGCCGCCGTACCGGCTGAAGGTGGCGGAGTCGGGAAGGGCCTCGCCGCTCACCGGATAGGGGTAGAAGTAGTCGTCGAGGTGGACGCCGTCGACGTCGTACCGCGTGAGGGCATCCATGATCGCGTCCTCGATGAAGGCCCTGACCTCGGGGATGCCGGGGTTGTAGTAGAGCTTGCCGCCGTACGCGAAGCGCCAGTCGGGATGCACGCGGGCCGGGTGGGTGGAGACCAGCGTCGCCGGATCGTCGTCGTTGGCGACGCGGTAGGGGTTGAACCAGGCGTGCAGCTCAAGGTCGCGGGCGTGGGCCTCGGCGACCAGGAACGCCAGAGGGTCGTAGCCGGGGTCGCGGCCCTGGGTGCCGGTGAGCCACTGCGACCACGGCTCGTACGGCGAGGGCCAGAAGGCGTCGGCGGTGGGCCTCACCTGCACCATCACCGCGTTCATATGCCTGCTGACGGCCAGGTCGAGCCAGGAGCGCAGCTCGGCCTGCTGTGCGGAGACACTGAGACCGGTGCGGCTGGGCCAGTCGATGTTGGCGACCGTGGAGATCCACATGGCGCGCAGCTGCCGCTTGGGGGTCGCGGGGTCCGTGGCGCAGGCCGCCGCGGCCCCGGACCGGGGAGTGACGAGAGTGACGACCAGGACGATGAACGTGGCCAGGAGGGTACGCGGGAGCGTGGTCACGAAGGGAAGTTTCAATGCCTTCCCTTGACCGCGCAATAGTTTTCACCCGATCGGAGGGGGCCCAAATCCGGTCACGGCGCAAGAGTGAGGGCGGAAAGTTTCTTCTTACACAGTTGTGATGTCAATTATCGACATCGTGTCAGAACTGGCATACGGTGCAGCCGTCACCCCCCTCACCAGGAGCCCCGTATGCGTCTCCCCCTCCCCCGATTAGCCGCCCTCACCGCCCCTCTCACCGCCGCCGTCCTCACCGCCCTCGTGCTCGTCCTCACCGGACGGCCCGCCATGGCGGCCGGGCCCGCCCCGCTCCCCGCGGCGTTCGACCGCGCGGCCGCCGCGCACGACGTGCCGCGCGACCTGCTGGTCGCCGTGGCCTACGCCGAGACCCATCTGGACGACCACGCCGGCAAGCCGAGCGCGAGCGGCGGCTACGGCGTCATGCACCTGGTCAGCAACCCCACGGTCCACGCCCTGGAGAAGGCCGCCGAGCTGACCGGGCTGCCGGCCGAGAAGCTGCGCTCCGACACCGAGGCCAACGTCATGGCCGGCGCGGCCCTGCTGCGCGCCCACGCCGACGAGCTCGGCCTCGACGAGGCGGCCAGGAAGGACGCCGGCCGCTGGTATGAGGCAGTGGCCAGATATTCCAACGCCACCTCGCCCGAGGTCGCCCGCCTCTACGCCGACTCCGTCTACGAGCAGCTCGGCCTCGGGATCAAGGCCCGCGGTGTCACGGTCGCACCGCGAGAGGTCACCGCGGACCGCGGCGCCTACGCCAAGGTCCGCGACCTGAACTCGCCGGTGGAGACGCTCAGCACCGACTACGGCCCCGCCGCCTGGGTGCCGGCCAGCTCCGCCAACTACACCGCGTCGAGCCGCCCGTCGAGCTACGCCATCGACCGGGTGGTCATCCACGTGACCCAGGGCTCGTACGCCGGCACGATCTCCTGGTTCCAGAACTCCGCCGCCCAGGTCTCGGCGCACTACGTGGTCAAGTCGTCGAACGGCGAGATCACCCAGATGGTGCGGGAGAAGGACATCGCCTGGCACGCGGGCAACTGGTCCTACAACACCCGTTCCATCGGCATCGAGCACGAGGGCTACATCAGCGACGCCTCGTGGTTCACCGACGCCATGTATCGCGCCTCGGCGGCGCTGACCCGCGCCATCTGCGACAAGTACGGCATCCCGAAGGATCGCGCGCACATCATCGGCCACAACGAGGTGCCGGGCGCCACCCACACCGACCCCGGCTCCTACTGGAACTGGACGACCTACATGAACTACGTGACCGGCGGCGGCACCCCGTCGTGGTCGGCCACGGTCGACAACTCCGGCAGCCAGTTCACGGCGAGCGCCAACTGGGGCACCTCGTCCTACTCCGCGCAGCGTTACGGCACCGACTACCGCTTCGCGAACCCCGTGGCCGCCAGCGACCCGGCCTGGTATCAGGTGGCCGTCCCCAGCGCGGGCACCTACCGGGTCGAGGTGTGGTATCCGTCCGACCCCGGCTACAACTCCTCGGCGCCGTACATCGTGGCGACGTCGAGCGGCAACCAGACGGTCTACGTCGACCAGCGCTCGGGCGGCGGCACCTGGCGCAGCCTGGGCACGTTCTCCCTCAACGCCGGCACCTACAACGCCGTCGGCGTCAGCCGATGGACCTCCGGCACGGGCTACGTCGTGGCCGACGCCGTCCGCGTCACCCGGGTCTGACCCGGGCGAGCGTCCGTACGGCTCACGCGCCGGGAACGTCGTCGGGAATCCACGAGCCGTGGAACCCGGCCGGCACCCGGCGCGGCAACCGTACGGACGCCACCTGGGCCAGGTCCGACGCGTCGAGCACCAGCAGCTCGGCGCCGTGCTCGGTGCCCGCGATCGACAGCAGCCAGCCCTCGTCCTCGGCCTCGGCGCCCGAGGCGGGGACGAACACGGCCTCGCCCGGCGAGCGCTCGCCGGTCTGGCAGGCCCGGCTCGTGCCGTTCGCGGTGTCGTACTTCACGATCGCGCCCTTGCCGACCGCGTAGATGTAGCGGCTGGTCAGGCCGGTGCGCGTCTCGTTGATCGTGGGAAACTCGACGTCGAGGTCGTCGAGCGGCTCGTCCGCCACGACGCCGGTGGCGGGCTCGAGCGTCCAGCGGTGCAGGGCCGCGCCCCCGGTGTGGGCGGCCGGGTTGGCCGCGCCGCCGATGGTCGGCCAGAAACCGCAGAACGCCCCCGGCGAGTAGCGCACCGCGTCGACGACGACGCGCCCGTGCTCGTCCTCGCTCGCGTTGCCCACATGGAAGACGTAGCAGGGGTCGATCTCGAACCACCGCACCTCGCCGGTCGCGCGGCTCATCACGCCCAGCCGCGCGCCGTACGCGTCGTCCCACCGGTAGGGCATGCCGCGGCCCACCAGGCCGAAGTCGAAGACGACCGGCAGGTCGAGCCACACCACGTGGTGCTCGGTGATCGCGAAGTCGTGCGCCATGGTGGGCCCCGGCACGTCCACCGGCCGGCTCTCCACCAGCTCGCCCCCGGCCGACAGCCGGTGGTAGGTGAGGAAGGGCTCGGCCCAGCCGTACCCGAAGAAGTGCAGCTCTCCGGTGATCGGGTCCTCCTTCGGGTGCGCGGTCATCGCCGTGGCCAGCCGCCCGCCGAAATCACAGGGGCCGACCGTGTCGAGCTGCGGCGTCATCTCGTACGGCAGGCCGTTCTCCACGAGCGCGAGGATCTTGTCGGCGTGCCGGATCACGTGGGTGTTGGCGGGGACGGCCGCGAGGTCCACGCCGCGCTCGTGCACGTACGGCGCGCCGGCGAAGCGGGTGGTGCGGACCCAGCGGTTGCGGTACCACTCGGCCCGCCCGCCGCGCAGCCGGATGCCGTGGATCATGCCGTGGCCGACGAACCAGTGCCCGCCGTCCTCCCCCGGGCGGGGGTTGGGCCCGTTGCGGAAGTAGCGGCCGGTGAGCTCGGGCGGCAGCGTGCCCTCGACCGGCAGGTCGAGCGCGTCGATCTCGTCGGGCACGGGGGCGAGGCGGCCGGTCAGGTAGGAGGCGGTCAGCTGTGTGGTCATGGCGGGTGACTCCGATCAGGCGGCGTAACGGGCGCGGACGATCTGGGGGTAGCGGATGGTGAACAGGGCGGGGAGCGCGAAGCCGCAGACCTTCACCGCGATGATCGCGGCGGTGGCGTGCGGGGCGAAGGCGAGCAGCAGGGCGAGGCCGATCGCGTTGAGGGTGAAGCCCGCCGCCCACACGGCGGTGATGACGGCGTTGACGCGGTAGAACAGCGGGGTCGCGTGCACCTCGGGCGCGGTGGTCCGGCGGGCGATGCCCAGCGTGAACGGCTTGCGGACGGCCAGCGACCCCCACGCGGTGAGCGCCAGCCAGGCCACCGAGACGGCCGGGCCGTACTCCCCGAAGGGCGCCGGCGTGACCGCGAACGCGGCGAGCGTCAAACCGGCGAAGAAGACCCCCGAGCTGAGCTCGATGACCATCTCGTCCCAGCCGCGCCCCGCCCGCCGATCGACGGCGAGCAGCACGATCGACACGAGGAGCGCCGCCGCGGCTCCGAACCTGGCCTCGCCGTTCGTGCTGAGAACGGCGAAGGCGATCCAGGGGAGGAAGGTGAGGACGTAACGGAGCATGGGGGGTTCCTTGGGTTCGACGTTCCATGAGTGACATGTCGAAAGTAGAACCTCCACTCGCGACATGTCAACACAGGAATGTACGATCGGACCCATGAGCCTTCGTCATGCCATGCTCGGCCTCCTGTCGGCCGGGCCCGCCAGCGGCTACGACCTGCTGAAGACCTTCGAGCTGTCGCTGGAGAACGTCTGGCCCGCGACCCAGAGCCAGCTCTACGCCGAGCTCGGCCGGCTGTCCAAGGAAGGGCTGGTGCGGGTCGCGGCGGAGGGCCCGCGCGGGCGCAAGGAATACGAGATCACCGAGGAGGGCCGGGCCGAGCTGCGCCACTGGCTGGTCGAGGTGCCGCCCACCCTGACCCGGCGCAGCGACATGCTGCTGCGGGTCTTCTTCCTCGACCAGGTCGGCACCGACGCCGCCCGCGGCTATCTGGAGCGGCTGGCCGAGCGCGCCGTCCACGAGCACGACCAGCTCCTCGGCATCCGCGAGTTCGTCATCGGCCAGGGCGACGACGCGCTGCGGCTGTACGGCGACATCGCGCTGGAGTGGGGCCTGCGCCTGACCGCCGCGCAGCGCGACTGGGCCGAGTGGGCCGCCGGGCGGATCGCGGCGCTGGAGCACGAGAAGGCCGGGCATGCCGGAGCCGAGTGACACTTCCCGGGGAACCGGCGGCAGCCGACGACCCGAGCCGTCCGCGTTCCCCGGAGGCACCCCCATGCCCGCGGCCTCGCCCCTTCTCCCCGGCGACCCGCGACGTGGGTTCCGCGTCCCGAGGACGTCTAGAGGGAAGTGCCGGGGGCGAGGCCGTGGAGCAGGGCGTCGAGCGCGCGGTCGAAGCGCTCCTGATGGTCCTCGGGGGTGCCGAGCCCGGCGCGTAGCGCCTCGACCAGAACGGGGTGTTCCTCCGGGTCCAGGCTCTCCATCGTGCCGGCGACGTCCGGATCGTCGTGCCCAGGCGTACGCCCCGCCTCGGCCAGCGTGTGCCCCACGACGAACGTGGCCACCGCGTTGACGAGCTGCAGCCCCTCCAGCGCGCCGAACCCCTCGGCCCGCAGGGCGGCCGCCATGCGCTCCACGGTCGCCAGGCCGCCGGGCGCGAGCACCGGCCGGGTGGCGACCAGCGGCAGCAGGGCGGGGTGCGCGAGCAGCTCCCGCCGGATCGCGACCGCGAAGGCGCGCAACCACTCCCGCCACGGGCCCACCGGCTCCACCGTGACCCGTGAGACCGCCATGTCGATCAGCCCGTCCAGGACGGCGTCCTTGTTCGGCACGTAGTAGTAGAGCGTCATCGCCTCGACGCCCAGCTCGGCGCCGAGCTTGCGCATCGACAGCGCCGCGATGCCCTCCCTGTCGACCAGGGCCAGCGCGGCGGCGAGCACCTTCTCCCGGGACAGTCCCGCTCTCGGCATCGCTTCCTCCGGTTGACGTCTCTTACGCCGTAAGACTATCGTCCTCTTACACCGTAAGAAACGAAGGGAAGCAACCGTGAGCACCGCCGCGAAGACCGTCGCCCAGGGGCTGTTCGACGCCATCAACGATCGGAGGCTGGGCGACCTGCGCCGCTACATGACCGACGACGTGATCGACCACAACAAGGTGATCCACGGGGAGCCCGACGAGCCGGGCGCCGCGTTCGACGCCATCGCCCAGCAGCTCGACGCGTTCGAGCCGTTTCACCTGAAGGTCGAGGAGATGATCGCCGAGGGCGACCGGGTGACCGTGCGGCTGACGATGTCGGGGGTGAACTCCGGCTCCCACCCGCGGATGCCGGAGCCCACCCACCGGTCGTTCACCGTCGAGGCGATCTTCATCCTCACCCTGCGGGACGGGAAGATCTCCGAGATGCGCGCGGTGAGCGACCGCCTGGGCATGTTCCTCCAGCTCGGCTGGGACTGGCCCGAGGTCGACTGACCCTGCCGCGCCCCTAGTGAGTGGCCATGTCCACGAAGCGGCTGTAGTGGCCCTGGAAGGCCACGGTGACCGTGGCCGTGGGGCCGTTTCGGTGCTTGGCCACGATCAGGTCCGCTTCACCCGCGCGCGGCGACTCCCGCTCGTACGCGTCCTCCCGGTGCAGCAGGATGACCATGTCGGCGTCCTGCTCGATGGAGCCCGACTCACGCAAGTCGGACACCTGGGGGCGCTTGTCCGTACGCTGCTCGGGGCCACGGTTGAGCTGGGAGATCGCGATGACCGGCACCTCCAGCTCCTTGGCCAGCAGCTTCAGGGCTCGGGACAGCTCCGAGACCTCCTGCTGACGGCTCTCGGTCTTCTTGGGCGAGCTCATGAGCTGGAGATAGTCGACGATCACGAAGCGCAGGTCGTGACGCTGCTTGAGACGGCGGCACTTGGCCCGGATCTCCATCATCGACATGTTCGGGGAGTCGTCGATGAACAGCGGCGCCTCGGCGACCTCGCCCATCCGGCGGGCCATCCGCGTCCAGTCGTCGTCGCTCATCATGCCCGAGCGCATCGTGTGCAGCGCCACCCGCGCCTCGGCGGACAGCAGGCGCATGGTGATCTCGTTGCGCGACATTTCCAGCGAGAAGATGACCGTGGTCATCCCATGCTTGATCGCCGCGGATCGGGCGAAATCCAGACCCAGAGTGCTTTTTCCGATTGCGGGGCGGGCGGCGACGACGATCATCTGGCCGGGGTGGAGGCCGTTCGTCAGGGCGTCGAGGTCCTGGAAGCCGGTGGGGACGCCGACCATCTGGCCGCCGCGGCTGCCGATGGCCTCGATCTCGTCCAGCGCCGACGGCATGATCTCCGACAGCGGGAGGTAGTCCTCGGAGGTGCGGCGCTCGGTGACCTTGTAGATCTCGGCCTGCGCGCGGTCGACCAGGTCGTCGACCTCCTCGCCCTGGCCGCCGTATCCGTAGGAGACGATGCGGGTGCCGGCCTCGATGAGGCGGCGCAGGACGGCCTGCTCGCGGACGATCTTGGCGTAGTAGCCGGCGTTCGCGGCGGTGGGCACGATCGCGGTCAGCGTGTGCAGGTAGGCACCGCCGCCGACCCGGGCGACCTCGCCGCGCTTTTGCAACTCGTCGAAGACGGTCACCGAGTCGGCGGGCTCGCCCCGGCCGTACAGGTCGGTGATCACCTCGAAGACGATCTGGTGGGCCGGCCGGTAGAAGTCGTCGGCGCGCAGCACCTCGATGACGTCGGCGATGGCATCCTTGGACAGCAGCATGCCGCCCAGCACCGACTGCTCGGCCTCGATGTTGTGCGGCGGCGTCCGCTCGAACATCGAATCGGAGCCTCCCGGTCCCCCCGGGAAGTCGAGCACGCTCACCCTCACACCCCCTGCCCGGCGGTCACAGCAACCCCAGCCCGGTGCGCAAGTCTCCCCAACCCCAGGGCCGGGCGGCAACTTGAGCAGTGGACAACCCTGTGGACAACGTGTGCGTCCACTCCCCGGACATGTGAAAACCCTGGGGACGACCCTGTGGACAGAGATGTGACCGCATCGGAAAAGTCCGCTCCCACCTGGGATTTCGATATCCACGGCCTGTGGAGGAAAGAAAGTCACCGGAGATTCGCGATACCGATCGAGCATGACTCCGTAAGCCGCAAAATAGGCTTATGCCACTTACCTCCGGAACGGGACACGGCCGTGCCCGCGACAGGGAGATCCTCAGGCTCGCGGTCCCGGCGTTCGGGGCACTGGTGGCCGAGCCGCTCTTCCTGCTCACCGACTCCGTCATCGTCGGCCACCTCCCCGATCCTGCGCTCGGCGCTCTCGGCGTGGCCAGCGCGGCCCTGTCGGCCCTCGTCGGGCTGTGCGTGTTCCTCGCGTACGCCACCACGGCCGCGGTCGCGCGGAGGCTGGGGGCGGGGGACGTCAGGCAGGCGATGCGCCAGGGGATGGACGGCCTGTGGCTGGCCGCGATCATCGGCCTGGCCGTCAGTGTGGCGTGCTGGCCTCTTGCTCCATTTATCGTACACCTGTTCGGAGCGACGGGCCAGCTCGCCGCGCAGGCCGTCACCTATCTGCGCATCAGCCTCCTCGGCACCCCGGGCATGCTGCTGGTCCTCGCCGGCACCGGCGTCCTGCGCGGGCTGCAGGACACCCGTACGCCGCTGGCCGTGTCCGTCGCGTCGTTCGGGCTGAACGGGCTGCTGAACATCTGGTTCGTGCTCGGCCTGGGCTGGGGGATCGCCGGGTCGGCCTGGGGCACGGTCGCCGCGCAGTCCCTGGCCGCCGCGACCTACCTCGCGCTGGTCGTGCGGACCGCCCGCGCGCACGGCGCCTCGCTGCTGCCCGACCTCGCCGGGGTGCGGTCCGCCGGCGCCGCCGGATTCGCCCTGGTCGTGCGTACGGCATGCCTGCAGGCCGTGCTGCTCGTCGCCACCTCGATCGCCACGCGCATGGGCGACGACCAGATCGGCGCGCACACGATCGCCGCCCGGATCTGGACGTTCCTCGCCTTCGCCCTCGACGCCATCGCGATCGCGGGACAGGCCATCACGGGCCGCGCGCTGGGGGCCGGCGACGCCGCGGGCGCCCGGGCGGCCACCAGGCGCATGGTCATGTGGGGCATCGGATGCGGCGTCGTGTTCTGCGCGGCCGTCCTGCTGGCGCGCCCGCTGGTGCCCGCCCTGTTCGACGCGCGGGGCGCGGCGGCCGCCGAGCTGCTCGCCGTGCTGTGGCCGGTCGCGCTCCTGCAGCCGGTCGCGGGCGTCGTGTTCGTGCTCGACGGGGTGCTCATCGGAGCGGGCGACCAGCGTTACCTCGCCTGGGCGGGGCTGTGGACGACGCTGGCCTACCTGCCGTTCGCCGCCGTCGCGGGCACTCTGGTCGCCCTGTGGATCGCGCTCGGCGTCTGGATGGCCGCCCGGCTCGTCACGCTCGCCCTCCGCGCGTACGGCACCGCCTGGATGGTCACGGGCGCCTCGCGGACGGCCGCCTGACTCACATGCGGCGGGCCTCCAGCACGCGCTGGAGGAACGCCCGGGTGCGGGGATGCTCGGGTGCCGTGAAGATCTGCTCGGGCGGGCCGCTCTCCAGCAGCACGCCGCCCTCCAGGAAGCACACGGTGTCGGCGATGTCGCGGGCGAAGCCCATCTCGTGGGTGGCCAGGATCATCGTCATCCCGGTCTCCTTGAGCTCGCGGATCACCCCGAGCACTTCGGTGACCAGCGTGGGGTCGAGCGCCGAGGTGACCTCGTCGAGCAGGAGCAGGCGGGGATCGGTCGCGACCGCGCGGATCACGGCGACCCGCTGCTGCTGCCCGCCGGACAGGCGGTCGGGGTACTCCCCCGCCTTGTCCGCCAGCCCGAACCGGTCGAGCAGCTCCCGTGCCCGCGCCTCGGCCTCCTCCGGCCGCACGCCGTGCACCTTGCGCGGCGCGAGCGTGATGTTGTCGAGCACGGTCATGTGCGGGAACAGGTTGTAGGCCTGGAACACCATGCCGATGCGGCGGCGCACGTCGTCGGCGTCGGCCCGCACGTCGGTGATCTCTGCGCCGTCCAGGTGGATCGCGCCGTCGTCGATCGTCTCCAGCAGGTTGACGCAGCGCAGCAGCGTCGACTTGCCCGAGCCGGACGCCCCGATCAGGCAGACCACCTCGTGCGGGGCGACCTCCAGGTCGATTCCGCGCAGCACGCTCTGCCCGTGGTAGTGCTTCCAGACGCCCTCGATCGTGAGCAGGCTCATGCCGCGCCGCCTCCCGCTTGACGCCGGGCGACCCGCGCGGCGAGATGGTCGGTCAACCGCGCCATCGGCACCGTCAGCCCGATGAACAGCAGCGCGGCGACCAGGTAGGGCGTGTAGTTGAAGTCGGAGGCGACGTGAATCTGCGCCTGCCGCAGCGCCTCCAGCGGGCCGAGCACGGAGACCAGAGCGCTGTCCTTCTGCAGCGAGATGAAGTCGTTGAGCAGCGGTGGGACCACCCTGCGGACGGCCTGCGGCAGCACCACGTAGCGCATGGTCTGGCCATGGCTCAGGGCCAGCGACCGCGCCGCCGCCCGCTGGCTCGGGTGGACCGACTCGATTCCCGCCCGGAACACCTCCGCGACGTACGCTCCGTAGGACAGCACGAGCGCGATGATGCCGAGCGTGACGGGGTCGCTCGGCGTGCCCTGCAACTGGAGCGCCGGGATGCCGAACCCGACCAGATAGATGAGCAGGATGGTCGGGATGCCGCGGAAGACGTCGGTGTAGAGCACAGCCAGGGCGCGCAGCGGGAAGAACACCGGCGCGCGCAGGCCGCGCACCAGCGCGACGAGGAGGCCCACCACCAGGATGAAGGCCTCGGCGACGAGGAAGATCTTGATGTTGAGCAGAAACCCGCGCAGCACGTCGGGCAGGGCGTGGGCGAACTCCTCGGGATTGAAGAACAGCTCCTGGACTCTGGGCCACCCCGGCGATCGGCTGATCACCACGACCAGGGTGACCACCACGACCAGGGTGGAGGCGGTGGCGACCGACATCGACCGCCGCGCCCGGCCGCGCAGCTCCGCCTCCCGGCGGAGCTGCCGCTCGCTCTTCACCCAGACCGGCGACCCCGCGTCGTCCGGAGTCTCCGCCGGCGACGCGGCGGACTGCCCGTCGGTCACTTCAGCTCCGGCGCGCCCGCGGCGGCGGTCAGCCACTGGCTCTCGATCTTCGCCAGCTCACCGGACGACTTGAGCTCGCCGAGCGCCTTGTCGACGCAGCTCACCAGCGGGCTGCCCTTCTGGAACAGCAGGCCGAACTCCTCGGGCTCACCGCTGTTCGCGGCGAACTGGCCGACGATCTTCGAGCCCTTCACCTGGGCGGCGGTGACGTAGAAGGCGGTCGGCAGGTCGACGACGATGGCGTCGATCTGCTTGTTCTTCAGCGCGTTGACCGCGTCGACCTGCTGGTTGAACACGCTCGGGTCGTTCGCGGGCTGGATGACCGACCGCACCGCCTCCAGCGCGGTCGTGCCGGCCTGCACGCCGATCTTGGCGTCCTTGAGCTCCGCGAGGCTCGTGGCGGAGGCGAACTTCGTACCGTCCAGCGCCACCACGCCCTGCTTGACGGTGTAGTAGCCCTGGCTGAAGTCGACGGCCTTGGCCCGGCTCGGGGTGATGGAGATCTGGTTGATGTCGAAGTCGAACTGCTTGGGCCCGGGGGCGAACGACGAGTCGAACGGCACGACCGTCCAGGCGACCTCGTCCTTGGTGAAGCCCATCTTCTCGGCCACCGCGGCGGCGACCGCGCTCTCGAAGCCCTGGCCGTTGGAGGGGTCGTCGTTCTTGAACCACGGCTCGTACGCCGGCTTGTCGGTGCCGATCGTGAGCTTGCCGGGGGTGGTGAGCTTGAGGCTCTCCTTCGCGCACGCGTTCGCGGCGGCGGAGCCGGCCGGGCTCGCGGCGCTCGCGGTGGTGGAGGTGTCGTCCGCCGGAGCGCAGGCGGCGGCCGCCAGCACGAGGGCGCCGGACGCCAGCAGAAGTGAGGGACGGCGCATCACAGCCTCCATCAGGGGGTCTTTCCACGAAATCCGCTAAATCGGACGGCAAGATACTAGCGTTCCGTATAACCCCCGTTTACCTGAGGGGAATCGCCTCGTCGCCGGGCGGCTCGGAGAAGCGCGAAGGGCCCCTCTCCGACGTACGGAGAAGGGCCCTCGACGGACTGCGACGGGTTGTCAGCCCGCGACCACCTCGACGTCGATGGTGGCGGCGACCTCCGGGTGGAGGCGGACGCTCACCTTGTGGGTGCCGACGCTCTTGATCGCGTTGCCGATCTCGATGCGGCGGCGGTCGAGCTGCGGACCGCCGGCGGCCTTGACGGCCTCGGCGATGTCGCCGGTCGTGACCGAGCCGAACAGCCGGCCCGACTCGCCCGCGCGGGTCTTGAGCCGCACCTTGAGGGCGCCGAGCTGGCCGGCGACCTCCTTGGCGGAGCCCAGGTCGCGGATCTCGCGGGCCGCACGCGCCTTCTTCAGCGAGGCGATCTGCGACTCGGCGCCGCGGGTCCAGCGGATGGCGAAGCCACGGGGAATGAGGTAGTTACGGCCGTAGCCGTCCTTGACCTCGACGATGTCGCCGGGAGCGCCGAGGCCGGAGACCTCAGTGGTGATGATGAGCTTCATTTGTCCTGAGTCTCCTTTCTCAGCGCGCGGTGCTCGTGTACGGCAGCAGGGCCATCTCACGAGCGTTCTTGATAGCGGTCGCCACGTCGCGCTGGTGCTGGGTGCAGTTGCCCGTCACCCGGCGGGCACGGATCTTGCCGCGGTCGGAGATGAACTTCCGCAGCAGTCCCGTGTCCTTGTAGTCGACGTAGGAGATCTTGTCGTGGCAGAAAAGGCAAACCTTCTTCTTGGGCTTGCGGACTGCCGGCTTCGCCATCGTGGTGCTCCTCTCAGAGCCCCGCATGTCGCGGGAATGGTCGCTCGGTTGTGTTTACGGTGGTGGGACCGGAAGGCCCCGGGTGACCTAGAAGGGCGGCTCGTCGCTGAAGTCGCCGCCGAAGCCGCCACCGCCCTGCGGGCCGCCGAAGCCGCCGCCGCCGCCGCCGCCGCCGCCGGAGCCGTAGCCCCCCTGCGGGGCGGGCGCCGCGGTCGCCCACGGGTCGTTGGCCGGTCCGCCGAAGCCGCCACCGCCACCGCCCTGGCGCGAGGTCTTGTTGACCTTCGCCGTGGCGTTGCGCAGCGAGGGGCCGACCTCGTCGACCTCGACCTCGTAGACCGTGCGCTTCTCGCCTTCCTTGGTCTCGTACGACCGTTGGCGCAGCCGTCCCTGCACGATCACCCGCATGCCGCGCTGGAGGCTCTCTGCGACGTTCTCCGCCGCCTGCCGCCAGACGTTGCAGGTGAGGAACAGGCCCTCGCCGTCCTTCCACTCGTTGGTCTGCCTGTCGAGGAACCGCGGAGTGGACGCGATGCGGAACCGGGCCACGGCCTGCCCCGTAGGGGTGAAGCGCAGCTCCGGGTCGTCGACAAGATTGCCGACGATCGTGATCTGTGTGTCGCCTGCTGCCATCGGTCGCTTTCGCCTTCCTATCCCGTCAGCTGAGCCGTCAGGGGCTCAGAGTACGGCCCGGGCCCGACAAACCGCCGGGCTTCGGGTTCTGCCAGTGGAGCTCAGTGGAGCTCGGGGCGGATGACCTTGGTGCGGAGGATGCCCTCGTTCAGGTTGAGCTGGCGGTCCAGCTCCTTCACGGTGGCGGGCTCGGCGGTCAGGTCGACCACGGCGTAGATGCCCTCGGACTTCTTGGCGATGTCGTAGGACAGGCGGCGACGGCCCCAGACGTCGACCTTCTCCACGGTGCCGCCGTCGTTGCGGACGACAGTGAGGAACTGGTCGAGCGACGGCTGCACGGTGCGCTCGTCGAGGGACGGGTCGAGAATGACCATCATCTCGTAGCGACGCATGTGTGATCCAACCTCCTCTGGACTCTTGCGGTCACGACGCCTTGCCGTGACAGGAGGACCCTGCGCCTCGCGCCGGGCGGCCATGCCCCCGGCCCTTATCAGACGCAGTCGAATAAGGCTACCAGCCACTTGGCCGTACCCCGCCCGGAGAGTGAAACTGGAGGTCGGAGAGGGGGTAGGCGCGATGCGACACGCCATCGGCCGCAAGAGAAGGCACCCCGTTCATCTCACGCTGAACACGGACGGCAGGCCGCACCCGCGGGAGAACGCGATGACGATCGCGACGCTGGTGTGCGGCCTGGTGGCGTTCGTCACGGGCTTCATCGTGATGGCCCACATGATCGCGTCATGGGTGGGCGCGATCGGGTTCTGGGGCGGCCTGTACGCCCAGTTCGTCTCGTCGACCACCAGACAGCGGGCACTGATCATCGTGGGGATCGTGGGGTCGTTCGTCGGCGCCGCGCTGGGCATCGCGCACGGGGGCTTCTTCCCCCGCGGATTCACCTTGCGCAGCTGAAGCCCGGGCCGTCGAGGCGTGGCCGGTCAGCCGCCGATGTGCAGGTCCACGCCGAGCAGCACGAGGAACCACAGGAAGACCGCGATCAGAGCCTGGGCGACCTGCTTGAGGAGGGTGGGGGTGATGTAGTGGTGAAGCCAGGCCACGTAGAGGCCGACGAGGATGTAGATGAGAAGGATGAAGCTGCCTAAGCGATATCTCATGCTCGTCTCCTTGACGACGAAGTAGTATCGCGCGCGGGTTTCGGGGGCGCGCGACACGCGACTGCCCTGGTTCGCACTCTTGAAACAGCGTGTCCTCTTGAAACGCTCTTGGAGAGCGCATAGGGTTCGCCCTCCGCGTCCGGCAGCCCCATGACACGCACGCAACGGTGGAGGAACGGCATGGACAGCCACAACGGCGCCCGCCCGCGGATCGGAGCCCACGTCGACCAGGACGACCCGCTGGCGCACGCGGCGGCCCGCGACGCCGACGTGGTGCAGTTCTTCCTCGGCGACCCCCAGGGTTGGAAGGGCCCGGTGACACCCGCCACCGCCGACGCGCTGCGCGCCTCGGACGTGGACGTCTACGTGCACGCGCCGTACGTCATCAACGTGGCCACCGCGAACAACCGCATCCGCATCCCGAGCCGCAAGCTGCTCGACGCGCATCTCAAGGCTGCGGCGGCCATCGGCGCCAAGGGCCTGATCGTCCACGGCGGGCACGTCAACGCGGGCGACGACCCGCAGACCGGCTTCGACAACTGGCGCAAGGTCTTCGAGCGCACCGAGTGCCCGGTCCCCGTGCTCATCGAGAACACGGCCGGCGGCGGCAACGCGATGGCGCGCAAGCTGGAGCGGATCGCCCGGCTGTGGGACGCGGTGACGGCGGGGGCGCCCGACCCCTCGGTCGTCGGCTTCTGCCTGGACACCTGTCACTTCCACGCGGGCGGCGAGGAGCTCGCCGGGCTCGTGGAGCGGGTGAAGGCGATCACGGGCCGCATCGACCTCGTGCACTGCAACGACTCGCGGGACGCGTTCGACTCCGGCGCCGACCGCCACGCCAACCTCGGCAACGGGCAGATCGACCCCGAGCTGATCCTTGAGGTCTGCCGGGCGGCCGGGGCGCCGATCGTGGTCGAGACGCCGTTCGAGGGCCAGGCCGACGACATCGCGTTCCTGCGCAAGCACCTGTAGACGCTCGTCCACACCCTGTGGATAACTCTGCGGATTGAAACCCTCAGGAAGCGGGTAGAGCCGCCCGAAGGTCTTGCTCGTCCCTCACCCGCCCCGGCCTGCGCGTGGCGCGCCACAACTGCACGTACGACGTGACGGCCGCGGCGAGGAAGACGAGGTTGCGCAGGACCAGCACGAGCGTCCCGGGCAGGGCACCCGTCCAGCTGTAGTCCAGCTCCACCCAGGGATACATGATGCCCGTCAGCAGGGCGGCGACCATGACGAGCAGGGCGGCCGGCCGCTGCGTCGGGCCCGGCCGGTCGCGCCGCACCGACAGGATGACGGCGGCGACGCCGATCACCCACACGAGATACTGCGGCGACAGCACCCGGCTGGTGGCGACCAGGAAGAGCACGGTGGTGAGGGCGGCGTCGTAGTACGACCGCGGGCTCGGGGCCGCGCGCAGCCACCACAGACCGACCAGCGCCAGCGCCACGGGCGTGGCGGCCAGGCTCAGCATCGTCGCGATGCCCACGCCGCCGCCGACGGCCTCCATCGCGCCGTGCCGATAGGTGGTGTAGCCGTCCCACCAGCCGAGGGCGCGGGCGAGCGCGAACGGCGTGGCGGCCAGCGACTCGATCTGCAGTCCCCGCTCCTCCTGCGCGGTCAGGAAGTCCAGCGCGTGCGGCAGGGTCAGGGCGGCCACGCCGCACCCCGCCACCGCGACGACGAGCGTGGACCCCGACGCGGTCAGCAGTTCGCGCCACCGCCGCAGGCCGGCGAGCAGGGCGACCGGCCACACCTTCACGAGGAGCCCGACGCCGATGAGCGCCCCGCGCACCGCCGGATTGGCCGACGTCGTCAGCGCGAGCACCGCCACGAGCGTGACCATGAGGTCATACCGGGAGACGAGCACCGGACCGAGCAGGGCCGCGCCCACGGTCCACGCCCACGGGCCCGTACGGCCCCCGCCGCGGCGCGAGGTCGAGAACCGCCACACCAGCAGCAGGATCGCGAGGTCGCACAGCACCGCCAGCAGGAAGAAGGCGACGTGGTAGCCCAGCGGCAGCAGGCGGGGGGCGAGCAGCGGCAGCGCCGCGAACGGCGGATACTGCCACTTCTCGTCGCCCGCCGGGAACTCGCCCTCCATCAGGACGTCGGACCAGTCGCGATAGAGGGTGACGTCGTTCCTGAACGCCTCGCCGTGCCCGGTCGGGATGGTCTGGGTCGCGACGAGGAGGAGCATCCCCCTGGTCGCGGCCCACACCAGCAGCAGGAGCCATGGTGGCCTCCGGCGCATCGCGTTCTCCCCCGTTCGTCGCGCACACTCTCACGCGACGCTACGTGATGCCTCCACTCGGACGGCTCGGAGCCGCGCCGTGACGGGCGCGAAATCCGATGTAAGTTTCACGCGCTCACGCCGTCTCCGGCTGCTGCCCGGCACCCCTCGCGAGGAGCGAACGGCGCAGCACGAGACGGTCCTCGGCGTGGTCGAACACCCCGCCCGACGGGTCGTCGGCCTCCCCCTGGCGTACGACGTCGTGCTCGGGCCGCAGGATGTCGCGGACGACGAGCGCCATGAGGATGACGATGGTCAGCGCCCGGGCCCAGACCGACAGGAAGTAGGGGTTGTCGCCGATGCCCTCCCCGGCGTGGTCCGGATACTGGCTGACCAGGTAGAGCCAGATCGAGAAGAAGTACCAGCACTCGGCGATCTGCCAGGCGGCCAGTGCGCCCCACCTCGGCCTGGCCAGCACCGCGAACGGCACCAGCCACAGGACGTACTGCGGCGACCAGACCTTGTTCGTGATCATGAAGGCGGCCAGGGCGAGGAAACACAGCTGCATCAGGCGCGGCCGGCGCGGCGCGACGAGCGCCAGCACGGCGACGCCCAGCAGCAGCACCGCCAGCGCGGCCATGGCCATGGTGTTCAGCTTCTCGGCGTCGCCGAGAAAGGCCAGGAAACCGGGCCTTTCCATGCCGAACCACTGGGTCTTCTGGAAGAAGAACCACAGCCCGCCCCAGTCGGCGCCGCGCTCGCTGCTGAACGCGTAGAACTTCTTCCAGCCCTCGAAGTTGATCGCCATGATCGGCACGTTCACCAGCAGCCATGCGGCCGCGGCCGCGGCGGCGGTCTTGAGGAACGGCACCCACTTCGCCGTACGCACCGTGAGCAGGAACAACGCGCCGAAGAACATCAGCGGGTAGAACTTGGTGGCCACGGCCAGCGCCAGCAGCACGCCCGCGAGCCACGGCCGGTGGCGGGCCCAGGCCAGCAGGCCGCCGAGCGCGAGGGCCCCCGCGGCCAGGTCCCAGTTGATGTACGCGCAGAGGATGACGGCCGGACCGACGGCGTACCAGAGGGCGTCCCAGCGGCGGGCCGGTCCGGCGAGCGCGGCCGTGAGCAGCACGCCCGCGACCAGCGCGATTCCCATCAGGATCACGGTGACGTCGTAGAACACGATCCCGTCGCCGTGCGCGAGCCTGCGGGCGAACTCCATGATCCCGCCGATGCCCACCGGGTATTCGACCGGATAGTCGACGTAAGGGACCTTGCCCTCGTTGAGCTTCTCCGCCCAGAACAGCGGATAGATGTCGGTGTAGCAGAAGTTCGTGAACTGCCCGACACCGCCGTTCCAGGCTCCGCCGAACCGGCAGGGATATTTCCACAGGTATGCGAGAACGGCGCCGAGCCCCGCGAGGAGCCCGAGAGGCAGGTACGGCACCGCCCGCGCGGCGACCCCGGGCAGCGGGGCGGAGTCGTTCGTGGTCCGGGTCGTCATGCTCGGTATTGCACCATTCAACGCCTCGGCTTGGCGACTCCGCGCACCGAAAGGGCCCGCGGCGGGAGTCGCCGCGGGCCCCGTCAGGACATCGGAACGCGGATCAGGCGCCGCCGCCCCTGCCGTTTCTGCCGTTTCCTGACCCGGTCGGCATGGCGGCCGGGCCCTGGTTGATGTTCAACGGGACGTCACCGCCCCCGGGGCCGCCGTCCTGGCCGCCCCTGCCCCGGTCGTCGCCGAGGCCGTCGCCGCTGTCGCACCCCGGGCCGCCGTCGTAGCAGCCGCCGTCGTCGGGGAAGTCGGTCGGGAAGTCGGTGGGGAACCCGGCGTCATCCGGCGTCGGCGACGGGGTCGGCGTCGGGCTCGGCACGATGTTCTCCGGACTGCCCAGCCCGGCCTTCTGCGGGAACTGCTCGACCGGCTTGCCCGCGAGCGCCTCCATCATGAAGTTCCGCCAGATCGTGGTCGGGTAGGTCGCACCCTCGATGCCGCTGCCGAGCGATATCTCACGAGGTTCGGAGTAGCGGTTGTTCGGGCCGTACTTCTTGCTCGGCTTTCCTCCGGGGGTCTCCGGGCAGTTCGCGTTGATGGGCTGGACGATCTTGCCCTTCTTGGTGACGCACTGCTCGCGGTACATGCCGACGGCGGTGGAGATCTGCGGCGTGAACCCGACGAACCAGGCTTCCTTGTTGTCGTTGTTCGTACCGGTCTTGCCGGCGGCCGGGCGGCCGATGCCCTTGCCCCGCGCCGTACCGGACTTGAGGACCTCCTCCATGGCCGCGACCGAGTCGGCCGCCGCCTCGGGCGTGATCACCTGCTTCACGTCCCGCCGCTCGGGGAAGACGACCTCCTTGTCCTTCCGGACCTCCCTGACCACGTGGTAGTCGACGTGCTTGCCCTCGTTGGCGAAGATCGAGTAGCCGGCGGCCTGCTCGACGGGGGTGACCAGGGCGCTGCCGATGGAGAAGGCGTACTTGTGCGCCTTGACGTCGTCCTCCATGCGCTGCTTGCCGAGCCCGGCCTCCTCGGCGATCTGCTTCACCGCGCTGAGCTCCCCGATCGTGCCGTTCGCCTCATCGAGCTTGTACGCCATCGAGGCGAAGGCCGTGTTGACCGAGTCGGCGGTCGCCGTGGTGACGTTGATCGCCGACCCGACGTTGTGGCTGTTGCCGATGGGCTTGGTGCCCGGGAGTGCCTCCGGCACCGTCTTGTTGCCCGGCACGAAGCTGTTCAAGCTGTAGCCGGCGTCCAGCCACGCGGCCAGCACGTACGGCTTGAACGCCGAGGCGGCCTGTTTGTAGGAGTCGAACGGTTCGTTCCAGTTGTCCTTGACGTAGTCCTCACCGCCGTAGAAGGCGAGCACCCGTCCCGTCTTGGGGTCCACCGCGGCCAGACCGGCGTGGATCTCCTTCGGCAGCGTGGAGGTGGTGCCGATGACCGCCTTCCTGGCGGCCTGCATGAGCTTCTTGTCGAAGGTCGAGACGATCTTGTAACCGCCGCTCCTGACCTGGTCGGGCGACAGGTTCATCCGCGTCTTCAGTTCCTGCATCACCTGGACGACCATGTAGCCCTTCAGGCCGCCCAACTCGTTGTTGTTGCGCTCGGGGACGGTCTTGGGGAACTTGGCCGTGCTCGGCAGATTGCCGTACTTGGCGGGGTCGAGCTTCGCCATGGCGTTGACGACGTCCTTGAACCGGCTCTGCAAGCGAGGGGAGTCGGCGTCCAGGGCGGGCGTCTGGATGCGCGCGGCGAGGTAGGCGCCCTGCTCCGGGGTGAGCTGTTCGACGTGCTTCTTGAAGTACGCCTGCGCGGCGGCCTCGATGCCGTAGGCGCGACCGAAGGGCACCGTGTTGAGGTACTGCAGCAGGATCTGGTCCTTGGGTATCTCCTTGTCGAGCTTGACCGCGACGAAGATCTCCTTGATCTTGCGCTTGATCGACACTTCCTGGCTCAGGCCGTCGTAGTAGTTGCGGGCCATCTGCTGGGTGATGGTCGAGGCGCCCTGGAGCTGCTGGCCGGTCGCGGTCATCCAGACCGACCTGATCATGCCGGGGATCGAGATGCCGCTGTCCTCGCGGAAGGTGTTGTTCTCGATCGCGATGACGGCGTCCTGGACGTGCCGCGGCACCTTGTTGATGTTGTCCAGGATGACGCGCGGGGTGCCCACCTTGGCGATCAGTGTCTTGCCGTCGCTGTAGTAGATGGCGCTGCCCTGGGCCACGGCTTCCGCCTGCGTGGCCGCCGGCAGCGGGGTGTTGGCGTAGGCCACCGCGATCATGCCGAAGGTGCCGGCGGCCAGCACGGTGAAGGCCGCCACGAGGATCTTCCAGCTCGGCAGGAAGCGCTTCCAGCCCGTACGGCGGCGCGGCTTCTCGTCATCCTCGTCGAAGTCGCGCGGGCCCCGGGGACCGCGCCCGCCGGGACCTTCCGGACCGCCCGGACCTCCAGGCCCACCCGGGCCGCCGGGACCACGGCCGCCCCGGCTCGGGGGCCTGCGGCGGCGGCCACCGGTCTGGATCGCCTCGGTGCTCTGCCCGTCCGCTTCACGGCGGAAGCCGCCCGTCGGCATGCCCATCGCCTGGGTGCGCTCGTCCGGGCCGGGCCGGCCGGGACCGCCAGAGCCGGCCGCGTAGCGCGGGTCACGGCCCGCCGGCGGACGTCCCCCGCCGGCCGGTCCCTGAGCCGGTCTCTGAGCCGGTCTCTGCGGCGGGCCCTGTTCCGGCCTCGGGGGCACCGCGTTCATGGCCGCCGTGTCCTCGAAGGCGGCCGCTTCCCTGCGGCGCTGCTCGGGTCCGGCCGGCCGGGCGGCCCGGGGTGGCTGCGGGGCCGGTCCCCTGCCGGGCTGTCGCGGCGGAGGGGACTCGCCGTACTCGCCGTACTCGTCGGATTCCCGGGGCGAGCGACGACGGCGCCCAGGGCGGAATGATCCACCGGAGCCCGAGGCGTCCTCGGGACGGCCGGTCGGCTCCGGTCCGTAGCTGCTGTAAGTCACGCGTCCTCGTCAGATGGTTCGGGGAATTGATCGACGTCGGCCGGCAGGCCGGCGGGCTGGCCTCCTGGAGGTGGAGGTCGCCCTACAGAGAAGGGCCCGGGGGATCGGCTGTTCCGAGGACGAACGACACCGCCAGGTGGTTCCAGGAACAACCTTGGCAGACCTCCACCACGTAGACCCGGAATTCGCGGTATTCCCGGGCCATCGCGGTGAGCTCGGCCGGCCCTTTTGCCTGGCCGGCTACTCGTCCCAGTTCATCCCCATATACGTATGTGACGTTGGTCACGTTCCTTCGTTCGCATATGGGGCACATGCGACTCGTCGGCTCTCCGTGGAACCGAGCCGCGCGCAGCAGGTATGGGTGGGCGTCACATACGTCCCGCGCCCGCATGCGGCCGGAGCGGACGGACTGTACGGCCGCCCGCTTAGCGAGGCCGTAGTCCACGACCGACCGCTGTGACCACATGCGGCCAGATTACGACCCTTTGCCAAATCTTGCCCAACCGTTGACCCGTTGCCATATATGACACCCCGACGTATCCTGCGGATGTATCGAGTCGATACATCGGTCGGACACAGGAGGTGGTTCCAGTGACGGGCTCTCGTGGAGGTGTGCTGGAGCTCGCCGTCCTGGGATCGCTGCACGAAACGCCCTTGCACGGATACGAGCTGCGCAAACGGCTCAACACGCTGCTCGGCATGTTCCGTGCGTTCTCCTACGGCTCGCTGTATCCCTGCCTCAGGGGTCTGCTCAACGAGGGCCTCATCGCCGAGGAGGAGCCCCCTGAGGACACGGTTCTCGGCCGCAGGTCGAAGATCGTCTACAAGATCACGGCGGAGGGCAAGGAGCGGTTGCAGGAGCTGCTCAGTCAGTCGGGCCCGTCCTCCTGGGAGGACGAAAGCTTCGGCATCCACTTCGCCTTCTTCCGCCACACGGAGGCGGAGGTGCGGCTCCGGATCCTGGAGGGCCGCCGCAGCCGCCTGGAAGAACGCCTCGACCGCGTCCGTGAGGCTCTCGCCCGTACCAGAGAGCGGCTGGACAGCTACACGCTTGAGCTCCAGCGCCACGGGCTGGAGTCGGTCGAGCGCGAGGTCCGCTGGCTGAACGAGCTGATCGACTCGGAACGGCGGAGCCGTTCGGCTCCCGGCGAGGGGAACCATCCCCCGGATCCCGCGCAAGCCGTACAGGAAGAGACCCAGAGGGCGGACACGCCCGAGGCAGATAGGTAAAGGAGCGAGTGCTATGGGTTCGGTGCGCGTAGCCATCGTCGGTGTGGGCAACTGCGCCTCATCGCTGGTGCAGGGCGTCCATTACTACAAGGACGCGGATCCGGGCACCCGTGTGCCGGGCCTCATGCACGTGCGGTTCGGCGACTACCACGTCGGTGACGTGGAGTTCGTCGCGGCCTTCGACGTGGACGCCAAGAAGGTCGGCCGCGACCTGTCGGAGGCCATCGTCGCCTCCGAGAACAACACGATCAAGATCTGTGACGTGCCGCCGCTCGGTGTCACCGTGCAGCGCGGCCCGACCTTCGACGGGCTGGGCACGTACTACCGCGAGATCATCGAGGAGTCGGACGAGAAGCCGGTCGACGTCGTCCAGGCGCTGAAGGACGCCCGGGTCGACGTCCTGGTGTCCTACCTTCCGGTGGGCTCGGAGGAGGCCGACCGCTTCTACGCGCAGTGCGCGATCGACGCCAAGGTGGCCTTCGTCAACGCGCTGCCGGTCTTCATCGCCTCCGACCCCGAGTGGGCCGCGAAGTTCACCGAGGCCGGCGTCCCGATCGTGGGCGACGACATCAAGTCGCAGGTCGGCGCCACGATCACCCACCGCGTGCTGGCCAAGCTGTTCGAGGACCGCGGAGTCGAGCTGCTGCGCACCTATCAGCTCAACTTCGGCGGCAACATGGACTTCATGAACATGCTGGAGCGCACGCGCCTCCAGTCCAAGAAGATCTCCAAGACCCAGTCGGTCACGTCGCAGATCCCGCACGAGATGGCCAAGGCCGACGTCCACATCGGCCCGTCCGATCACGTGCCGTGGCTCGACGACCGCAAGTGGGCCTACGTCCGCCTGGAGGGCAGGTCGTTCGGCGACACCCCGCTCAACCTCGAGTACAAGCTCGAGGTCTGGGACTCGCCCAACTCGGCCGGCATCATCATCGACGCGGTCCGCGCGGCCAAGATCGCTCTCGACCGGGGCATCGGCGGCCCGCTGCTGTCGCCCTCGTCCTACTTCATGAAGTCGCCGCCGGAGCAGTACTCCGACGACGACGCCCGCGAGGCCGTCGAGAAGTTCATCCGCGGCGAGGTCGAGCGCTGACGTCCGTCGCCCACCGCGTGTCCCGCCCCGGCTCCGCTCGATCGGACCGGGGCGGTCCCATGTCCCGGCCCGCTACATCTCAGCGGTTCGTGAGCGGGCGCGCGGCCGGCGGCAGCGCCGCGGGGTCGGCCACCGGCCACGCCAGCGGGTCCGGCCCGAGCGCGACGAGATGGGGCACCTGCTCCCGGGCCCAGGGCGAGATGTCCAGCTCGCCGCTCATCACCTCGGCCGCGAAACGCGTCCAGGGCTCCCACCGGACCTCGCCCACCTCCTCGGCGTTGGGCGCGGCCTCTTCGGTCACCACGGCCCGGTAGACCGGGCACAGCTCGTTCTCCACGGTGCCGTTGTCCATCACGGCCCGGTAGGAGAAGCCCGGCAGGATCAGGTCGACGGACTCGACGGCCAGGCCCAGCTCGAACTCGAGACGGCGGATCACCGCCGACGACAGCGGCTCGCCCGGCAGCGGGTGCCCGCAGCAGCTGTTGGTCCACGCGTCGGGCCAGGTCAGCTTCGAGCCCGCCCGCCGCGACAGCAGCACGCGCCCGCGGTGGTCGAAGACGTAGCTGGAGAACGCGAGATGCAGCGGCGTGTCGGCGCCGTGGACGGTGGACTTGGGAGCGGTGCCGATCGGGTTGCCCTCGCCGTCAACCAGCACGACATGTTCCTGTGAGGTCACTCTGCGAGAGTACGTGATCACTTCGATGCGGGGGAGACGTAGGGGGCTTTATCAGGGATGATCCTGATGCTCGAACGTGATCGTCCGCGTAGGCTGTCGCCGTGTCCTACGTCTCCGATCTGCGGGTGGTCCTGCAGAGCCGAAACTTCCGGCGGCTTTTCGCCACGCGGCTCGTCTCGCAGTTCTCGGACGGGATCTTCCAGCTCGCCGTCGGCGGCTACGCGGTCTTCAGCCCGGAACGGCAGGCAAGCGCGACCGCCATCGCGGCGGGCCTCGCGGTGCTGCTCCTTCCCTACAGTGTCCTCGGACCCTTCGTCGGGGTGTTCATCGACCGCTGGTCGAGGCGGCAGATCCTCGTCATCGCGCCGATCGTGCGGGGGGTGCTGCTGGTGCTGGCCGCCTGCCTCGTCGCGGCGGGGGCCTCCGACGGCGTCTTCTACGCGGCGGCGCTCGCCGTCCTCGCGGTCAACCGCTTCTTCCTGTCGGCGCTCAGCGCGTCGCTGCCCCATGTCGTGCCGTCGGAGCACCTGATGATGGCCAACGCGGTCACGCCCACCTCGGGCACGGTGGCGACGTTCGTCGGGGCGGGCGCCGGCATCGCGCTCCGCATGATCGCCGGGTCGGACGACAAGGGTGTGGCCGTGCTGCTGGTCTGCTCCGGCCTCGTCTTCGGCCTGAGCGCGCTGATCGCGCGGACGATGGAGCGCTCCCTGCTCGGCCCCGCGTACGACCCGGAGCGCCCGCAGGCCCGCGAGGCCGTACGGCACGTGCTCGCCGGCCTGGTGGACGGCGCGCGGCACATCGCGCACCGGCGCTCCGCGGGGGCGGCCCTCGGCGGCATCGCGACGCACCGGCTCATGTTCGGCATCTCGACCGCGGCGGTGGCGATGCTCTACCGCTACCACTTCACGACCGACCCCGACGACGCGCTGCGGGGCATCGCGCTCGTGCTGGGCGCCGTCGGCGCGGGGAGCTTCGCCGCGGTGGTCGTCACCCCGTGGGCCACCGATCGGATCCGCATCGAGACCTGGGTCCCGATGATGCTCGTGACCTGCGGAGTCCTGGAGTTCGCGCTGTGCGCGACGTTCCAGGAATGGGCGTTCTTCGCCGCGGGCCTGGTGATCGGCGTCGCGGGACAGAGCGTGAAGATCTGCGCGGACACCGTCGTGCAGCGCGACGTCGAGGACGCCTATCTCGGGCGGGCCTTCTCCGTGTACGACATGCTGTTCAACGTCATGACGGTCCTCGGCGCGGTGCTGGCGGCGGCGCTGCTGCCACCCGACGGCAAGTCCTACCTCGCGCTCGCCGTGATCGGCGTCGGCTACCTGCTCGGCGCGGTGGTCTACCGGCTGATCCTGCCCTCCGCCGTACGCAGGCCGCCGGTCCCCGCCGCCGACTGACCCGCACGTTCCGACTCAGAGCGCCGCCGTGGCGGCGACCATGGCACCGGTGATGCGGGCGACGTCCTCGGGCGTGCAGGCGTACGGCGGCATCGTGTAGATCAGGCGGCCGAAGGGCCGCAGCCACACGCCGTGCTCCATCACGATGTCCTGAATTTTCGCGACATCGACGGGATGCTCGGTCTCGATCACCCCGATCGCGCCCAGCACCCGCACGTCCCGTACGCCGGGGGCGTCCGCGGCCGGGGCGAGGCCGTCGAGCAGGGCGGCCTCGATCCGCGCGACCTCCTCCCGCCAGGGCCGCTCGGCGAGCAGATCGAGCGAGGCGCCCGCCACGGTGCAGGCGAGCGGGTTGCCCATGTAGGTCGGGCCGTGCATCAGCACACCGATGCGGTCGGCCACCCGCGCGGTGCACAGCGTGGCGGCGAGCGTCATGTATCCGCCGGTGAGCGCCTTGCCCACGCACATGATGTCCGGCCTGATCCCGGCGTGGTCGCAGCCGAACATCTCCCCCGTACGGCCGAAGCCGGTGGCGATCTCGTCGGCGATCAGCAGGACGCCGTGCTCGTCGGCGAGGTCGCGCAGCCGCCGCAGATAGGCGGGGTGGTAGAACCGCATGCCGCCGGCGCCCTGCACGACGGGCTCCACGACGATCGCGGCGAGCCGGTCCGCGTTGGCCTCGACGGCCGCGGTCAGCTCCGCCAGATACGCCTCGTCGGGACCGGCCTGCGGACCTGGAACCGGGGCCGGGCGGCGGCCGTAGTCGTGCGGCGGCATCGGCGCGAAGACGTGCCGCGGGAGCATCCCGGTGAACAGGTGGTGCATGCCGTTGACCGGGTCGCAGACCGACATCGCGGCGAACGTGTCGCCGTGGTAGCCGCCCCGCACGGTCAGCAGAGTCGAGCGCCCGCTGTACTGGACCGCCATCTTGATCGCGACCTCGACCGCCACCGAGCCCGAGTCGGCGAGGAAGACCCGGTCGAGCCCGGTCATCCCGGCCAGCCGGTGCGCGAGCCGTACGGCGGGCTCGTGGGTCAGGCCGCCGAACATGACGTGCGCCATGTCGCCGATCTGGTCGCGCGCGGCCCGGTTGAGCCGCGGGTGATTGTGGCCGTGGATGGCCGCCCACCAGGAGGCCATGCCGTCGATCAGCTCGCGGCCGTCGCCGAGCGTGATCCGCACGCCGTCGGCCCGGCGGACGACGTGCACGGGCACCCCCGACGGCACGGCCGTGTACGGGTGCCAGACGTGCTCCCGGTCGAGCCGGAGGACCTCCCCGGCGTCCACCTACGAGACGATCCCGTTGTCGTGAGCCCAGGCGAGCAGGGCCTGCCGGGCGGCGTCCTTGCCGATCATGCCCTGGTCCATGCGGACCTCCAGCATGTGCTTGTAGGCCCTGCCGACGACCGGTCCCGGCGGCACGCCGAGGATCTCCTGGATCTCGTTGCCGTCCAGCTCGGGCCGGATCTTGGCCAGCTCCTCCTCCTCGGCCAGCCGGGCGATGCGGACCTCCAGCTGGTCGTAGGTGCGCGACAGGGCCTGGGCCTTGCGCTTGTTGCGGGTGGTGCAGTCGGCCCTGGTCAGCTTGTGCAGGCGTTCGAGGAGGTGCCCCGCGTCGCGCACGTAGCGGCGCACGGCGCTGTCGGTCCACTCCCCCGTCCCGTAGCCGTGGAAGCGCAGGTGCAGCTCCACGAGCCTGGACACGTCGGACACGACGTCCTTGGGAAACTTGAGCTCGGTGAGCCGCTTCTTGGCCATCTGCGCGCCGACGACCTCGTGGTGGTGGAACGACACCCGGCCGCCGGGCTCGTTGCGCCGGGTCTTCGGCTTGCCGATGTCGTGCAGCAGGGCCGCCCACCGCAGCACCCGGTCGGGGCCGGCCGTCTCCAGCCCCATCGCCTGCTCCAGCACGATCAGCGTGTGCTCGTAGACGTCCTTGTGCCGGTGATGCTCGTCGATCTCCAGCCGCAGCTTGGGCAGCTCGGGCAGGACGTGGGCGGCGAGCCCGGTCTCCACCAGCAGCGCAAGCCCGGCCCGCGGGTGCGCGCCGAGGATCAGCTTGTCGAGCTCGTCGCGGATGCGCTCGGCCGAGACGATCTCGATGCGGCCGGACATCGCGGTCATCGCCTCGACGACCTCGGGGGCGACGGCGAACCCGAGCTGGCCCGCGAACCTGGCCGCCCGCAGCATCCGCAGCGGGTCGTCGTCGAACGACTGCTCGGGCCCGGCCGGCGTGCGCAGCGTCCTGGCGGCGAGGTCCGGCAGCCCGCCGTACGGGTCGACGAACTCGTGGCCGGGCAGGCGGACCGCCATGGCGTTGACCGCGAAGTCGCGCCGGGCGAGGTCGCCGTCGAGCGAGTCGCCGTACATCACCTCGGGCTTGCGCGAGGCGGGGTCGTACGACTCGCTGCGGTAGGTGGTGATCTCCAGCAGCCAGCCGCCCTTGCGCACACCGACGGTGCCGAAGTCGATCCCGATCGTCCAGACGGCGTCCGCCCAGTCCTTGACGATCTCCAGCACCCGCTCGGGGCGGGCGTCCGTCGTCAGGTCGAGGTCCTTGCTCGCACGGCCGAGGAGGACGTCGCGGACGGAACCGCCGACCAGGGCCAGTTCGTGCCCCCGGGCCGAGAACAGCTCACCGAGCTCGTCGGCGACCGGGGCGATCCGGCGGAACAGTTCGTTCACGGCGCGCTGCTGGCTGTCGCTCAGATTTGAAACGGACAAGGCTGGGTAGGTCCTTCGGTCACGGAACAGAAACCCTCCCCCGATGGCCCAGGTGTTCGGGTGTCACCCAGGGGAGACACACTTAGCGATCACCAGGCCACGGACGGTTCGGGGGCGCTGGACGACGCAAGGAGCACACGAGATGAAAGACGCTCTCGCGATTCACCGCTGGCTCCTCGCCCACCAGATCCACCATGAGATCGTACGTCTTCCGCGCCCGTTGACATGCTCGGACGAGCTTCCCGAGGTGCTGGGGGTCACTCCCGAGACGTGCCTGTGCGTGTCGCTGTTCGAGGTGTCGGCGCGCGGGCGGGCACACGAGGTGGCCGTGGTGAGCGCGGTGAACTCCTGTCCCGGGCCGGCGGCGGTGGGCGCCGTCCTGCGCGCCCACAGGGTAACCCCCGCGTCCGCCTTCACCGTCAACTCCGCCACCGACTACGCGCACGGCCTGGTCTGCCCGCTGCTCCTGCCCGACGACCTGACCGTCCTGGTGGACCAGCGCCTGATGGAGCGCATCGATCCCGACGAGGTCGTCCACACCGCGACCGGCGAGCGCCGCACCGCGTTGCGCGTGCGTGCCATCCACCTGTTCGACCTGGTGGCGGCCAAGCCCGTCGACCTGACCGGCGCCCAGCGGAGGGGTCTCGCGAGCCTGGTGAGTCCTATGCGGACCGCGTAGCCAATAGCATTCTGGACGTGCGCCGTACCTCACCGCCGGCCGGCACATGATCCGTAAGGCCGCGCTCCTGACATTGCTGACCGCCCTGCTCGCCTCCCCCGCGGGCATGGCCGGTACGGCTGTCGCGGCGCCTCCTCCGGGTCGTGTCGCGGCCGCGGCTCCGGCCGACCCGCTCCTCGTCAGCGAGATCACGCCGGAGGTCGTGCGCGTCGCCACCGCCCCCATCACGGTCGCGGGGACCGTCTCCGGCACGGCGGGGTCCTCCGTCCGGGTCGCCGTCCGTTACTCCCGGGACAGGCCGTTCGCCTCCCGTGCCGAGATGGCGGCCTACCTGTCGGAGCAGGGGTACGCGACCACCAACTGGAGCACAAAGATCCAGGCCACGCCGCTCGACCAGTCGGGAAAGCTTCCCTTCCGGTTCACCGTGACCCCCGGGGAGCTGGGCGTGCCCCGGCCCGGGGTCTACCCCTTCGAGATCGAGGTGACCGACGCGGCGACCGGGCAGCGGCTCGGGATCGAGCGGACCTTCCTGACGTACGCCCCCAAGGGCGAGCAGATCCCCAAGGTCAAGCTGGCCGTCGCCCTGCCGATCGTGGACCGGCCCCACCGCGCCGACGACGCGACGTTCATGGACGACGACCTGTCCGCCTCGCTCACCTCCGGCCGCCTGGCGTCGCTGCTCCAGACGGCGCAGGACACCGGCGACGGGGTGACCTGGTTCGTGGACCCCGCCCTGCTCGACGACGTCCACGTCCTGTCCTCCGGCACCAGGAGCGTGCGCGGCACGCGCAAGAACGCCGACCCGGCCGCGGGCCAGTGGCTGAACGGCCTGCGCAGCGCGCTGACCGACAAGACCGTCGTCGCCACGCCGTACGCCGATCCGGACGTGGCCGCGCTGGTCCACCACGGGCTCGACAAGCAGGCCGCGGCGTCCATCCAGCGCGGGGCGGCGCTCGCGAGCGAACTGCTCGGCCGGGAGATCCGCGGCACCACCGCGTGGCCGGCCGGCGGCACGATCGACCGCGACGCCGTGGACGAACTGGCGATGTCGGGCGTGACGTCCGTGCTGCTGTCGGGAGACGCGCTGCCTCCGCGGGCCGAGGGCCAGGACGCGACGCAGAACGGACAGCCCGTTCCCCCGCCGGCGCAGACCACTCCCGACGGGGCGGCCAGGCTCGACACCGTCGCGGACGACCCTCTCACCGCGCTGCTGGCCGACCCCACGCTCAGCGAGGTCCTCGGCGGGAACGTGTCCGCCCCCGGCGCCGCGATGCTCGCGCGGCAGCGGTTCCTCGCCGAGACCGCGATGATCGCCTTCGAGCAGCAGACCCAGCAGAACGGCCAGTTCGGGCAGTTCGGGCAGAACGGCCAGACCGGGCAGGACGCGACGGCGAAGACGGCCACCCGCACGGTGATCGCGGTCCCCGATTCGCACCTGTGGACCCCCGACCCGGCGTTCGTCTCCAGCCTCCTGCAGGCCGCCTCCAGCGCGCCCTGGCTGCGCATGACCTCGCTCGACTCGGTCAAGCCGGGCCGGGCCGGGGTGCCGCGCGCCGACCTGACGTACACCGAGCGCGACCGCCAGGCCGAGCTGAGCCGCTCCTACCTCGCGACGGTGCGCAAGCTGGAGCGCAAGGCCGACGCCGTGGCCACCGTCACCGAGGAGCACACGGACGTCTTCCACACGGCCATACTCCGGCTGGCCTCGGCCTCCTGGCGGGGCGACGGCAAGCGGGCGCTGTCCTTCGCCGGCCAGGTGCAGAAGGCGATCGACGAGCGCATCGACGACGTGTCCGTGCTCGACACCCCGCGCGCGGTCGCGGGAAGCAACGGCCAGGTCCCGGTCAGCGTGGCCAACAACCTGGACAAGGACATCCAGATCAAGATCCGGGTCACCTCGGCCAGCAAGTCGCGGCTCGCGATCGACGCCCCCGGAGGGGTCTACGTGACCCCCACCACCAGGATCCTCGCGGGGCGCAGCCAGCTCGTGAACGTGCCGGTGATCGTACGCAACGAGGGCGGCGACGCGAGCATCTCGGTGCAGCTGCTGACCGACGGGGACGAGAAGTACGGCAGCCCGGTGCGCGTCGTGGTGCGCGCGACGGGCTACACCGGCATCGCCCTCGTCATCGTGGGGGCGGCCGTGGTCATCATGCTGGCCGCCGTGGTGATGCGCATCCTGCGCCGCAGGTCGCGCAAGGCGTTCCCCTTCGACGGGCCGAACGACGAGGACGGCCCGCCCGGCGACCGGCAGGGAGCCGTCCCGGCCGAGCGCACCCAGTCGCCGTCGTCCGGGTCGCCGTAATCTGGACCACCCTGAAGTCCGGGACCACTGGAGGAAGGCGGCCGCACGACTCCGGCCGCCGTGAACCGAAGGACAACCATGAGCAGGATGCTGCGGGCCAGCGCGATCATGGCGGCCGGGACGATGGTCTCGCGGCTCACCGGCTTCATCCGCACGGCGATGCTCGCCGCCGCCATCGGCACCCTCGCCCTCGGCGACGCGTACAACGCGGCCTACCAGATCCCCTACATCCTGCTCGACCTGCTGCTCCAGGGCGTCCTCAGCGCCGTGGTCGTGCCGGTGATCGTAAGGGCGCAGAAGCGGGACCCCGACGGGGGCCAGGCGTTCGAGCAGCGGCTGATGACGCTGGGCGTGGTGGTGCTGACGGCCGTCGCGGTGATCGGCGTGCTGCTGGCCCGGCCGATCATGGAGCTCTACACCGCCTCGAACTGGTCCGGCGAAAAGGTCGCGGTGGCCACCACACTGGCCAGGTATCTGCTCCCGCAGATCGCGTTCTTCGGGATCGGCTCGCTGGCCGGGGCCATCCTGAACACGCGGGACAGGTTCGCCGCGCCCATGTGGGCGCCGGTCCTCAACAACATCGTGGTCATGGGAGTCCTCGCCGCCTACTACGTCGTCGGGACCTCCGACATCGAGAAGGTCAGCGAGCGCGACCTGATGCTGCTCGGGCTCGGCACCACGGCGGGCATCCTGGCCCAGGCGCTGGTCCTGATCGTCGCGCTGCACCGAGCCGGGTTCCGGTTCCGCCCGCGGTTCGGCGTGCGCAACACCGGGCTCGGTGAGGCGGCTAGGGCCGCCGCGTGGACGTTCGCCTTCGTCGGCATCAACCAGATCGGGTTCTGGGTCACCACCAAGCTCGCCACCGGCGCAGGCGACCGGGCGCCGGGCGCAGGCAACAGCGCGTGGGCGTACGCGTTCCAGCTCTTCCAGCTCCCGTACGGGATCATCGCGGTGTCGGTGATCACGGCGATGCTGCCCAGGATGAGCAGGCTCGTGGCGGACGGGGACCTCGCCACGGCCCGCGAGGAGTTCTCCTCCGGGGTGCGGCTGGTCTCCTCCGTCATCGTCCCGGCGGGGCTGCTGCTGATGGTGCTCGGCCCGGCGGTCACCACGCTGATCTTCTCGTGGGGCCACATGACGACGGCCAACGCGATCTACATCGGTCACGTGCTGCAGGTGTTCGGCGTCGCGCTCGTGCCGTTCTCGGTCTTCCAGCTCCTGCTGCGGGTCTTCTACAGCTTCGGCGACACCCGCACCCCCGCGATCATGGCGGGGGTGAACGTGGTCATCAACGCGTCGCTCAGTCTCGTCGCCTACTTCACGCTCCCCGACCGGTATGTCGTCATCGGGCTGGCGTTCGCCTACCTGATCACGTACGTCGCGCTCTGCGGCGTCGCGTGGGTGCTGGCGAGCCGCAAGATCGGCGGGCTCGGCGGCCGCGAGGTCACCGCCGGCCTGGGCCGGATGTACGCGGCGGCGATCCCCGCGGCCGCGCTGGCGCTGGCGGTCCTGTGGCTGGCCAGGGAGGTCACCTCGATCACCCCGGTCACCTCGGCCGTGGTGCTCGTGGTGGGCGGCGGCGCCGGGCTGCTGCTGTACATGCTGGCGGCGCACCGGCTGCGGGTGCCCGAGGTCCGTTCCATCATTGGACTTGTCGCAAGCCGGGTAGGACGCTAAGAGTCCTCAAGAACGACCGGCAACTGGAAGGTAACCCGAAAGTCCGATTCGGACGTCTTCGATCGGGAAGGCGGGCACAAGCGGCACGGCACTAGCATGGTGCGCCAGGGAGTGTTGAGACACACCCAGGGAACGTCCCGCAGACCTTGCCCTACCGATGGATTCGGCCGGGCGGGCGACCGCGAGGCGGAAGAGGACCGGCGGCGGCGCCGTGCGGGCCTGTTCCGGCCCGGCGGATGCTCGTCTCCGGGGTCTCGCCGACCCGGCGGTGCTCCGCTCGGCGACCGCGGCAGGCAGGAGGTCTTAGGGGCGCGATCTGGAGTTTCGGACCGGCGAGCGGAAGCGGGAAGGCGTGGGCGGAACCACCCGGCATCGGCTGATGCATGCCGACGGGCCGCGGAGCGGGGCGGCCGCATGAGCATGTCCACGGTCGAACCGGGGACCAGGCTGGCGGATCGGTTCCGCCTGGAGGACAGGGTCCACGAATCCGGCGGCGCGACCCTGTGGAAGGCCCTGGACGAGATCCTCGCCCGCCCGGTCGCGGTCCACACGTTCGCGCCCGACTTCCCCCGGGTCCAGGAGGTGGTCACCGCCGCCCGCCTGGCGAGCCGCCTGACCGACCCCCGCCTCACCCAGGTCTTCGACGCGGCCGACGAGGACGGCACGGCGTACGTCGTGAGCGAGTGGGTCAGCGGAGAGTCGCTCCTCGACCTGCTGGAGAGCGGGCCCGTCGAGCCCGAGCGGGGCGCCGCCCTGGTGGCCGAGGCCGCCGAGGCCCTGGCGCACGCGCACGCGGCGGGGCTCACCCACCTGCACCTGACTCCCGGCCGCCTGGTCTGGACGAGCGGCGGCACGGTCAAGCTCCTCGGGCTCGCCGTCGACGCCGCGATCCTCGACCTCAGCAGCGACGAGCCCGCGAAGGAGGACGCCGAGGGACTGGGCCGCCTGCTCTACGCGGCGCTGACCGGCCACTGGCCCGGCGACTCCGACTGCGGGCTGCCCGCCGCGCCCCTGGACGACGGCAGGATCTGCACGCCCCGGCAGGTCACCGCCGGAGTCCCGGGCTACCTGGACGCCATCACCTGCCGCGCGCTGCTGCAGGAGCCCCGGCGGGGGCAGCCGCCGCTGGCCACCCCCTCCGACGTGGCCGAGGCGCTCGCGCAGGTGCCCCGCCCCGCGCCGGCGCCGGTCACCACGGCGCCGCCCGCATTGAACCTGAACAGCGAGGCGCCGGACGGGCTGGGCATGTCCACGATGCCGCCCCGCATGACGTCGCGGATGACGATGGCCCCTCCGCCGCCGCGCCCGCAGACCGGCGCGGCGAGCAAGATCCTGCTGACCGTCATCGTCCTGCTCGTGATGGCGGCCGTCGGCGTGGGCGCCTGGACCGTGGGCAAGAACCTCGGCAACACCCCGAGAGGCGTGGCCCAGTCGGACGCCGCCGCGTCTCCGTCCGCCTCGCGCAAGCCGGTCACCGTCAAGCCCGTGAGCGCGACGGGGTTCGACCCCCTCGGCCCGGACCGCGCGGAGAAGCCGGAGATCGCCCCGCTCGCCATCGACGGCAAGCCGTCCACCGACTGGCACACCGACAGCTACAGCAGCGCCGACCTGGGACGGCTCAAGGACGGCGTCGGGCTCATCCTGGACATGGGCAAGCCGGTCCCCGTCGCCGACGTGGTCGTCTCCCTGGGCGACGCGGGCGGCGCGACGGTGCAGCTCAAGGTGGGCGACTCGGCGGAGCTGTCCTCGCTCAAGACGGTGGCGGAAAAGAAGGGCGCGTCGGGCTCGGTGACGCTCACTCCGGAAAAGGCCACCACGGGTCAGTACGTTTTGATCTGGTTCACCCGGCTTCCCCCCTTCAACGGGCAGTATCGTGGCACTATCTACGACGTAACGGTGCATTCCCCAGGATCGGCATAGCAGGGACTTGTGAATTCCCCACCAGACAATCCCCCGACGGCTGAGCACGCGCGACACGCGATGTCCGATGCCGATCTGCTGGCCCGCCACCTCGGCGGCGACCCTCACGCGTTCAGCGAGATCGTCAGGCGGCACCGCGACCGGATGTGGGCGGTCGCCCTGCGTACGCTCGGCGATCCCGACGAGGCCGCCGACGCGGTCCAGGACGCGTTCGTCTCGGCGTACCGGAAGGCGGGCAGCTTCCGCGGCGAGGCGGCGGTCACGACGTGGCTCCACCGCATCGTGGTCAACGCCTGCCTCGACCGCATGCGCCGCAAATCGGTGCGCCCGGTCGCCGACGACGAGCTCATCGAGGCCGCGGAGCGCGAAATCCCGGCCACCGACCAGGCGGGTGAGCGCGAGGTGTCCCTGGAGGTCACGGCGGCGCTCAAGCTGCTGCCGGCCGACCAGAGGGCGGCCCTCGTGCTGGTCGACATGATGGGGTATGGGGTGGACGACGCGGCGGCGGTGCTGGGCGTCCCGCCGGGCACCGTGAAGAGCCGCTGCGCGCGGGGCCGCGCCAAACTCGCCCCGATTCTTTCGCATCTGCGGAACCGATCTGACCTCACTCGCGTCTCATCCGGGAAGGGAGCAGAACTTCGTGACGGGTGACACGCACTACGACCTGGAGGTTCTCGCCGAACTGGCGGAGGGTCTCCTCGACGACACGACGGCCCGGCGGGTCCGCGAGCATCTCGCGGTCTGCGACCCCTGTGGGGAGAGCCTCGCCGACCTGGCCGCGGTCCGCGAGGTCCTGGCGGCGATGCCGGTGCCGGCGATGCCTCTCGGCGTCGCCAGGCGCATCGACCAGGCGCTGGCCGCCGAGGCTCCGGACTGGGACCGGGTCCTGCGGGACGCTCCATGGGACGACGCTCCGCAGGAGATCGCCCCGTGGGACAGCGCTCCATGGGACGGCGTTCCGTGGGAGACCGTCGAGCCTCCGGTCGCGACCCCGGTGAGAACCACCGCGGAAGCCACCGAGGAAACCGCTGCCGAGACGCAGGTGGAACCGGAGCGCGAGCCGGCGCCGGTCGCCGCGACGACGGCTCCGCTGGGCGTCGTCGCCGACGACGGGACGATCGTGCCGGCCAGACGCCGTTCCGGGACGCGTACGGCGGGCCGCAAGGCGTCCAGGCGGCGCACGTGGGCAATGCCGGCCGCGGTCGCCGCGGCGGCGGCCGTCGTGATCGGGAGCGGCGGTCTCGCCACCGGCCTGCTCTCTTTCGGCGACTCGCCGTCCCAGCAGGTGGTGAGCCAGGGCGATCCCGGCCAGAGCCCGGCCAAGGTCGAGGCGCTGACCTACTCGACGTACGCCAGCGGCCACAACTACACCAGCCGCGAGCTGCGCGGGCCGCTGCTGGGTTACTTCGGCGTGGCGCCCGGCTCGGGCACCAACGACGACGAGGACCTCGACACCTGCGTCAAGCGGTTCTCGACCCAGCTCGACCGGACGCCGATCGGCGTCGACAAGGCCCTCTACAACGGCAACGAGGCCACGGTCATGGCGTTCTGGGAGGACAAGAGCAGCAACGCCGTCCGAGTGGTCGTGGTGGACTCGCAGTGCCACAAGCTGCGGCCCGAGGTTCTGGCCTCCTGGAAGTGAGCACGCGGCGCGAGCCGTACCATCAGCAGTGACGAAGCCCCCCGCGACCTCCGGGGGGCTTCGCCGTCTCAGGAGACCGGCCCGGGAATGACGGGGGCCTAGGATCTGTTGACGGCACTGCAATCAACCGGGAGCGAAGAAGGCGGGTCCGTTGAGCGACGTTCGTAACGTGATCATCATCGGGTCGGGGCCGGCCGGCTACACGGCGGCCGTCTACACCGCGCGCGCGGACCTCAAGCCGCTCGTCTTCGAGGGGTCGGTCACCGCCGGTGGCGCGTTGATGAACACGACCGATGTGGAGAACTTCCCCGGGTTCCCCGACGGCATCATGGGCCCGGACCTCATGGACAACTTCCGCAAGCAGGCCGAGCGGTTCGGCGCCGAGCTGGTGGCCGACGACGTGGTCGAGGTGGACCTCGAGGCGAACCCGAAGGTCGTCAAGACCTACACCGACACCTACTACGCCAAGGCCGTGATCCTGGCCACCGGGTCGCGCTACCGCGAGCTCGGGCTGGAGAACGAGAAGCGGCTGTCGGGGCGCGGCGTGTCGTGGTGTGCCACCTGTGACGGGTTCTTCTTCCGCGACCAGGACATCGTGGTGGTCGGCGGCGGCGACACGGCGATGGAGGAGGCGATCTTCCTGACCCGGTTCGCCAAGTCGGTGACGGTGATCCACCGTCGTGACTCGCTGCGCGCCAGCAAGATCATGCAGGACCGGGCGTTCGCGAACGAGAAGATCCGCTTCATCTGGGACAGCGAGATCGCCGACGTGCTCGGCGAGGAGCGGATCACCGGTGTGCGGGTGCGCAACGTCAAGACCGGCGAGGAGTCCGACCTTCCGGTGGGCGGCCTGTTCATCGCGATCGGGCACGAGCCGCGCACCGACCTGCTCAAGGGCCAGATCGACCTGGACGAGCAGGGGTACATCGTGGTCGAGTCGCCGTCGACGCGGACGAACATCGACGGGGTGTTCGCGGCCGGGGACGTCGTCGACCACACCTATCGTCAGGCGATCACGGCCGCCGGGACCGGATGTGCGGCGGCGCTCGACGCCGAGCGCTGGCTGACGCTGAACGCCTGAGTCCCGACATCGGGAATGCGGGGACAGTCTCCGCGGTTGTCTGCACCGCCACACCACTCATGCAAGGGGAGAGATACCGTGGGCGCGATCAAGAGCGTGACGGACGCGAGCTTCGAGGCCGAGGTCCTCAAGAGCGACAAGCCGGTTCTGGTCGACTTCTGGGCCGAGTGGTGCGGTCCGTGCCGTCAGGTCGGGCCGATCCTCGAGGAGATCGCCGCCGAGAACGCCGACAAGCTGACCATCGTCAAGCTGAACATCGACGAGAACCCGGTCACGCCGCGGGACTACGGTGTGCTCCAGATCCCGACGATGAACGTCTACAAGGGTGGCGAGGTCGTCAAGCAGATCATCGGCGCCAAGCCGAAGGCCATGCTGCTGCGCGAGCTCGACGGCGTCATCTGACGCCGTTTCCGCCGGCACCATCCGAAGAGCCCCCCGTGCGTGCGGCGCGGGGGGCTTTCGCGTTCTCCGGTGCCCTGTGGGACCGCTGGAGGCCCCTCAGACGGGCCGCAGGGCCCGCTCAGGGGACATCGACCCCAGCAGGCGCTCCAGCGCCACCTCGACGTCCTCACGCCACGACACGGCCGTCTTGAGCTCCAGCCGGAGCCGGGGGAAGCGCAGATGCGGGCGCACGGTCTTGAAGCCGACCGACAGCAGATAGTCCGCGGGCAGCACGCAGCCGCCCGGCTGCTCCCACTTCAGGTCGCCGAACGCCTCGATCGCCCGTACGCCGCGGCGGGTCAGGTCCTTGGCGACGCCCTGCACGAGCATCCGCCCCAGCCCGCCGCCGGTGAACTCCGGCACGATGTGCGCGGTCATCAGCAGCACGGCGTCCGAGCTGACCGGGGACGTGGGGAACGCCACCGAGCGCGGGACGTACAACGGCGGGGCGTAGAGCACGAACCCGGCCGCCACGCCGTCGACGTAGGCGATCTTCCCGCAGCTCCCCCACTCGAGAAGGGTCGCGGAGATCCACGCCTCCTTCTCCAGGGCCGGGTCGCCCGCCTCCACGGCGCGCTCGCCGCTGACCGGATCGAGCTCCCAGAACACGCACCGCCGGCACCGTCGCGGCAGGTCATCGAGATTGTCGAGGGTGACATTGACCAGCCGACGCGACACGTGATGCCCCAATCCCCGTCAGGAGTCCTGCCAGAAAAGCGCGCGAATACGGCGTCTCCAGCTCGCATCGTAACTCAGCGGAAGGGCAGGAGCGGGTGCGCCACAACGGTCGCCGACGACCATTAAAGGGGTTGGCCGGACCGAAACAGTGGTGCGGGAATGCAAGAAAAGGGGCCCTTGATGGTCAATACCCTGTTGTGATCGGAGTGGCGCGTTACCGTACTCTGGATTTCTCGGCTACGTGATCGGAGGTGGACCGTGGCACAACAAGAGCTTGATCACGGTCGGACGAACGCGACCCATGGGTCGCGCATTGACGCCTACGTCGACAGGTACGCCGCCCGCGCCGCCGGGATGGTCGCCTCCGAGATCCGAGCTCTCTTCGCCGTCGCGTCGAGGCCCGAGGTGGTCTCGCTCGCCGGCGGCATGCCGTACGTGAACGCGCTTCCCCTCGACCTCGTCAGCGAACTCGTCGCCGACCTGGTCACCTCGCGCGGTTCCGTGGCCCTGCAGTACGGCTCCGGGCAGGGCGACCCCGCCCTGCGCGAGCAGATCTGCGAGGTCATGCGCATGGAGGGCATCGAGGCGAACGCGGACGACGTGGTCGTCACGGTGGGCTCGCAGCAGGCGCTCGACCTGATCACCAGGATCTTCATCGACCCCGGCGACGTCGTGCTCGCCGAGGGACCCTCGTACGTCGGGGCGCTCGGCACGTTCAGCGCCTACCAGGCCAAGGTCGTGCACATCGCGATGGACGACCAGGGCCTCATCCCCGAGGCCCTCGCGCAGACCATCTACGCGCTCCAGGCGGCCGGCAACCGGATCAAGTTCCTCTACACGATCCCCAACTTCCAAAACCCCGCCGGCGTGACGCTGAACGAGGTGCGCCGCCGCCAGGTGCTGGAGATCTGCCGCCGCGCCGGCGTCCTCGTGGTGGAGGACAACCCCTACGGCCTGCTCGGGTTCGACGCGGAACCGATGCGGGCGCTGCGGGCCGACGACCCCGAGGGCGTGGTCTATCTCGGCTCGTTCTCCAAGACCCTCGCCCCCGGCTTCCGCGTCGGCTGGGCCCTCGCCCCGCACGCCGTACGCGACAAGCTGGTCCTGGCCATGGAGTCGGCGGTGCTGTCGCACTCGTCCTTCACCCAGCTCGCCGTGGGCCAGTATCTCGCCACCCAGCCGTGGCGCGAGCAGATCAAGTCGTTCCGCGAGCTGTACCGCGAGCGGCGTGACGCGCTCCTGGGCGCGCTCGACGTGCTCATGCCGCCCGGCTGCACATGGACCCGCCCCGCAGGCGGGTTCTTCGTCTGGATGACGCTCCCCGAGGGACTCAACTCCAAGGCGATCCTCCCCCGTGCGGTCGCCGAGCGGGTCGCGTTCGTGCCGGGCACCGGCTTCTACTCCGATGGCGGCGGCACGCGGAACATGCGTCTGTCGTTCTGCTACCCCGAGCCCGACCGCATCAAGGAGGGCGTGCGCCGCCTGGCGGGCGTGATCGAGCAGGAGCTCAGGCTGCGGGACACGTTCGGCACGGGCTCCACACCGGGGCACGCCGGCGTCGACACCCCCGGCCCGGATCTCGCCTAGACACGGTACGGCCGCTGCCCCCAGGTGACGGAGGAGCCGCCCATGGCACCGCTCATGGGCGGCTCCGGCGCAAGTACGACCTTGTCTGAGACGTGACGCGGCGACGCGGCGACGCGGGCGGGGCACTAGCCTGTTCAGGCTGGCCGTACTGACTTCTCGAGGCGAGAAAGGCCCTCTTCGTGAGCGAGCGAACGATGACCCAAGGATCGCCCCCCGCGCGTCCGTGGAGGGGGACGCGACCCGGGCCAGGCGAGACCGATCACCGCTGGACCGAAACCGGTGCCGCGGCGGAGCGCATCGGCGGTGAGGCGCCATGAGCGATCTGGGCCACGTGCTCATCCTCGCGGGAGGGCTCTCCTACGAGCGTGAGGTCTCCATCCGGTCGGGACGCCGCGTCGCGGAGGTGCTGCGGGCCGCCGGCGTGGACGTGGAGACGCGCGACGCCGACGCCACCTTCGTGCCCGCCGTGCTGGCGGACCCGCCGGAGGCGGTCTTCGTCACCCTGCACGGCGGCGCCGGAGAGGACGGCGCCATCCGCTCGGTGCTCGAACTTCTCGACGTGCCCTATGTCGGTGCGACGCCGGACGCCTGCCGGGTCGCCTTCGACAAGCCCACGGCGAAGGCGGTCGTCCGTTCCTGGGGGCTGAACACGCCCGACTCTGTGGCGCTGCCCAAGGAGACGTTCCACGACCTCGGCGCCACGGCCGTGCTCGCCCGCATCATCGACCGGCTCGGTCTGCCGCTCTTCGTCAAGCCCTCGCGCGGCGGTTCCGCGCTGGGCGCCTCCATGGTGCGTACGGCGGAGGAGTTGCCGGCTGCCATGGTCGGTTGCTTCGCCTACGGCGACACCGCGCTCATCGAGCGGTACGTCCAGGGCGTGGAGGTCGCGGTCTCCGTGGTGGATCTCGGCGACGGACCCATCGCTCTGCCGCCGGTGGAGATCGTGCCCGACCACGGCGTGTACGACTACGCGGCCCGGTACACGGCCGGGCAGACGGAGTTCTTCGCGCCGGCCCGCCTCTCCCCCGAGGCCACTGAGGCTTGTGCGGGCATGGCGGTCGCCGCCCACACCGCGCTCGGCCTGCGAGACATCTCCCGCACCGACCTCATCGTCGACGCCGACGGCAAGCCGTACTTCCTTGAAGTGAACGTGGCGCCCGGCATGACGGAGACCTCTCTGCTGCCGATGGCGGCGGAGGCGGCGGGCCGGGACCTCGGCACCCTGTGCAAGGGACTCCTGGAGCTTGCCGCCACCCGGGGCTGATCCCGCCTCCGTTTCACGTGAAACACTCCCCTCCAGGCTCGCCTGGAGGGGGCGGCTCCAATCCGGGAAGATATCTCCGGGCGGCGAGGACCTCGTATCAGTGGCCGGTGACGGCGCGCGCGCTCTCTACAGGCAGGCACAGCGGCCCGGAGCGCGTTGCTGTGGGGTCTGCGCGAACCTTGGTGTCTGAGAATGCGGCGTTCACAGACCTTGGCCGGGCGCGGGCCACTCCGCCGGAAAGAGCCTTCGATCCTCGCGAAGCCCGCTCCGCTCCGCCTACGAAACTTCCTTGCAGGCCCGGAGTTCCCCGGGACCCGGTCTAAGCCTCCGGCCCTCTCCCCCGCCCGCCTCCGCTCTGTCCGGCCTTCCGGGGCGGCTGGCAGGCAAGCGCGTGAGCGTCAGGAGCACTCGCGCTGGGCGGCCGAGGAACAAGACGAGTGCATAGTCCGGCATAGGAACGGCCGACGGCGCTCATGGGACCACCGTCGAGCGAGCCGGATGCGAAGCCGGCGCGGAGAGGCGACACATCGACCCCGCCAGCTCCGAACGAGGAGGCCCTGGGCGCGATGTTTCACGTGAAACCTGCGGCAGGTCCCGTGTGCTACCGCAGGCTCTTACGGTCACTCCGTCGTGATGCCCCTGCTCCGCATCGCGTGGGCAGCCTCGGGCGCCATCGTGTCGATGATGCGCTCCAGGTCGTCGATCGTGGAGAACTCGACCACGATGCGCCCCTTCCGGCTGCCGAGGTCGACCTTCACCTTCGTCTCGAAGTGGTCTGAGAGCCGATCCGCCAGGTCGCGCAGCGCCGGAGCGGTCGGCTTCTTCGCCCGGGGCTTGCGTGGAGCCGGCCCCGCGGTCGCCTCGCCCAGAGCCACGATCTCCTCGACGGTCCGGACCGACAGCCCCTCGGCCACGATCCGCGTCGCCAGCCGCTCCTGGGCGGCGGGGTCGCTCAGCGTCAGCAGCGCCCGCGCGTGCCCGGCGCTGATGACTCCGGCCGCCACTCGGCGCTGCACCTCGGGCGGAAGGTTCAGCAATCGCAGGGTGTTGCTGATGTGCGAGCGCGACCGTCCGACCTTCCTCGCGAGCACCTCGTGGGTGGCCCCGAAGTCGTCCAGAAGCTGCTGGTAGGCGGCCGCCTCCTCCAGCGCGTTCAGCTGCTCCCGCTGAAGGTTCTCGATCAGCGCCTCACGGAGCATCTCGTCGTCCTGGGTGCTCCGGACGATCGCGGGGATGCGGTCAAGCCCGGCGATCTGCGAGGCGCGCCACCTCCGCTCCCCCATGATGAGCTCGAAGCGGCCGTCCTCCACGGCGCGGACGACGACCGGCTGCAGCAGGCCGACCTCCTTGATGGACGCCGCCAGCTCGTCGAGCCGCTCCTCGTCGAACACCTCCCGCGGCTGCCGCGGGTTCCGGGAGATGGAGTCGACCTCGATCTCCTGGAAGTAGGCGCCTTCCACCGGACGCAGGCCCACCACGTCCGTCCCCTGAGCGGTCGACGGCAGACCGGCAGGCGGAGCGCTCGCCGCGGACGCCGGATCGACGATCGGTCCTGTGGGGATCAGAGCCCCAAGACCCTTGCCCAGTCCCCGACGCTGCTGGCTCACCGCTGCTCCCTCATACCCGCACAGAAGGCGGTGCCCAGCGACTCGGGGTCACTGGGCACCGGCACGCACACACCAGGAGAGAGTACCGCTGCGGAGCCCCGCCATGAGTCTCCGCGCATCCAGCCGTGCACAACTCCGCCACCGGACCTCCGGCGCGTGGCCGGACGTAAGAAGCGGAGCGGGCTTCGGGAGGACCGGAGCCTCTGCCCGGAAGCGCAGTAGCTCTGTCAGGCGCCGGTGAGGGCCGCCGCCCGATAGGCGATCTCGCGAGCGGCGCCCATGTACGCCAGCGCCCCGCTGGAGCCCGGGTCGTACGTCATGACCGACTGGCCGTAGCTGGGCGCCTCGGAGACGCGGACGCTCCTGGGGATGACGGCGTCGAGCACGGTGTCGCCGAAGTGGGAGCGCACCTCCTCGGCCACCTGGGAGGCGAGGCGGGTCCGGCCGTCGTACATCGTGAGCAGGATGGTCGAGACCGACAGTGTCTGGTTCAGGTGCGCGCGCACCAGTTCCACGTTCTGCAGAAGCTGGGTGAGACCCTCCAGGGCGTAGTACTCGCACTGGATGGGGATGAGCACCTCCTGGGCCGCCGCCATGGCGTTCACGGTCAGCAGGCCCAGCGACGGCGGGCAGTCGATGAGGATGTAGTCGAACTCCATCGAGTCGAACGAGGCGAGCGCCCGCCGCAGACGGGTCTCCCTGCCGACCATCGGGACCAGCTCGATCTCCGCGCCCGCGAGGTCGAGGGTGGCGGGAGCGCAGTACAGGTTGGGCATGTCGGGGACCGGCTTCACGATCTGCGACAGCGGCATGTCGTCCACGAGGACCTGGTACACCGACGGCATCCCCGACCGGTGTTCCGTCGCCAACGCCGTGGACGCGTTGCCCTGCGGGTCGAGATCGACCACGAGAACGCGCTGATCGTGCATGGACAGCGCCGCCGCGAGGTTGACGGCCGTGGTGGTCTTTCCCACGCCGCCCTTCTGGTTGGCCACCGTCATCACGCGACACCGGGAAGGCCGGGGCCAGGCCCCCTCGTCGCGCGTCGAGTAACCGACGGAAGACGCAGCCGCCTGCGGGGGCGTGGCGGCTGTTTCACGTGAAACCACAGAACTCAGTGCCTCTCGTACCAGCGGCGAATCGCCAGGGCTAAGGGGGGTCTGGGACACGGTCGTCGTCCTTTCGACCGGCGAGACAGGGGGACGAGGCCAGCCCACCCCGGAGGACCGGCCTGCTGTCGCGATCTCCCAGCGTAGGGGGAGCCGAGTCTCCGGCCAACCCAGACCCGCTGTCACACCGCCTGATCCGGCATCCGCCACCGGCTCACCTCTTTCGTCGCCTCCGCGTGTCCGTTCGCGGAGACCGTCCGGCGACGACGCGAACGAGGGTCGCGGGCGGCTCGACCTTACCGCGCCCCACTGTGATCAACTCGACATGCCTGGCGCCGAACGACTCCAGCTGGGGGCGGGCCGCGTCCAGTTCCTCCTGTGCCCGCTCCCCCTTCATCGCCAGCAACTCCCCGCCCTCGTGCAGCAGCGGCATCGACCACGACAGCAGGCGGTCGAGCGGCGCGACCGCCCGCGCCGTCGCCACGTCGAAGACGCGCTTGTGGGCGAGCTCCTCGGCCCGCCCGCGCAGCACCTCCACGTTGTCGAGCTTGAGCACCTCGACACACTCGGACAGGAACACGGTGCGGCGGAGCAGCGGCTCCAGCAGCGTCACCGTCACGTCGGGGCGGACGATCGCGAGCACGAGGCCGGGCAGGCCCGCGCCCGAGCCGATGTCGACCAGAGACGAGTCCGGCGGGATCGCCTCCTCCACGACCGCGCAGTTCAGCAGGTGCCGGTCCCAGATGCGGGGCACCTCGCGCGGCCCCAGCAGTCCTCGCACCACGCCCGGCCCGGCGAGCAACTCGGCGAACACCCGGGCCCGCTCCAACGCCTCACCGGTGAAAATCTCCCGGGCCACCGGGGGCGCCTCGGGCAGCTCGTTGCTCTCCGTCATCACTCACTCATCCAGGAACGCTCTTGGCCAAGGGTAACCGTCCTTTCCCCTCGGCGACGGCCGGCCGTACATCCGGCGACCGCCGGCGGTGCGGATCCGGCCGAAGAGGCAGGGCGAGGAATGGACGTACAGGACGGAAAAGCCGCCGGTCCCGGATGTGGGACCGGCGGCTTCCCCGCGTCGGAACTGTGAAAAGCGGTCAGGCGGGCAGGACCACCACGAAGCGGCGGGGCTCCTCGCCCTCGGACTCGCTGCGCAGGCCGGCCGCGGCGACCGCGTCATGAACGATCTTGCGCTCGAACGGCGTCATCGGCTTGAGCGCCTTCGGCTCGCCGGTGCGCTTGACGTCGTCGGCCGCCGCGGCGCCCACCTTGGTGAGCTCGGCGCGGCGCCGCTCCCGGTAACCGCCCACGTCGAGCATGAGCCGCGAACGCTCCCCCGTCTGACGGTGCACGGCCAGGCGCGTCAACTCCTGCAGCGCCTCCAGCACCTCCCCGCCGGGACCCACGAGCTCGTCACCCTTGATGCCCACGATCGAGACCACGGCCCGGTCGCCCTCGACGTCCATGTCGATGTCGCCGTCCAGGTCGGCGATGTCGAGCAGGCCCTCCAGGTAGTCCGCCGCGATCTCGCCCTCCTGTTCCAGGGCTTCGATGTCGGGAGCAGGCTTGAGGGTCTCCTCAGCTTCGGTCACGTCCGGACTCTCCTTCTCCTACGACTTCTTGCTGCCGGTGCGCTTGCTGCGAGGCTGGCGCGTCGGCTGCTGACGGACGATCTTGGGGGCGGGTTCGGGCTCAGGCTGCGCCGGCGCCTTGGGCTTTCCCACCAGCTTGGTGAAGATGCCGTTCGTCGGCTCGGGAGTGGTGACGTTGCCCTTCTCGTCCACAACCGGCATGGGATGACGGCTGTAGAACCAGTGCTGCTGGCCGAGTGTCCACAGGTTGGTGGTCACCCAGTACAGGATCAGACCGAGCTGGAAGTTCAGGCTGAAGACGGCGAACAGCGGCGAGATGTACATGAGGATCTTCTGCTGCTGCGCCATGGGGTTGTCCGGCATCTGCGCCATCGAGCGCTTCACGCTCTGCCGGACGGTGAGGAACGTGGTGCACGAGCTGATGGCGACGAAGCAGGCGAGAACGATCTTCGTCATCAGCGGCTGGGCGCCGAGACTCCTGATGACCTCGGAGCTGTCGAAGAACTTCGCCGCCAGCGGCGCGCCGATGACGTGCGCGGCGCGCGCGCTGTTCACCAGCTCCTTGGTCATGCCGAAAACGGCCCGGTCCTCGGCGATGGCCCGCAGCACGGTGAACATCGAGATGAAGATCGGGAACTGCGCGACGATCGGGAGGCAGCCCCCGAGCGGGTTGGCGCCCCCCTCCTGGTACAGCCGCATGACCTCCTGGTTCATGCGCTGCTTGTCGTTCTTGTACTTCTTGCGCAGCTCCTGGACCTTGGGCGCCAGCTCCTGCATCTTGCGCGACGAGCGCATCTGCTTCATGAAGAGCGGGAAGATCAGCAGACGCATCAGCACGGTCAGCGTGATGATGGTCAGCGCCCAGTTGAGACCGCTGCTGGAGGGGATGAAAGTGCTGTACCCGGCGTGGATCTGGGTGATCACCCAGGCCACCGCCGTGTACAGCCAGTTCAGGAATGGCAGCTCCACCGAGCTAGCTCCCTTGCGTTTCGTCGTGAGACCGGACTCGGCGTGGGGGCACCGGGTCGAAACCTCCGGGATGGAACGGGTGACACCGTCCGATACGCCTGACGGTCAGCCAGACCCCGCGCGCCGCTCCATGAACGGCGACGGCTTCCAGACCGTAGGCACTGCAGGACGGCTCGAACCGGCACCTCGGCCCCAGCATCGGGCTGATGAAGGCGCGGTAGAACCGGATGATCGCGAGCAGCACGCGGGCGACCGGCCCGGTCGCGGGCCGATCGGCCTCCCCGGGCACCACGGCCGGGGTCGGTTGCTGCGCTGTCATGACCGTCCATCCGTCGGGGTCCGGGAATCGGACCCGCGCCGCCGGAGTAAACGACTCAGCGCGACGTCGAGTTCGGCGGCCAGGTGCTCGCTGCGCGCGGACGCGGCCGGTGGATTGGCGCGTACCACCAGAAGGCTACCTCTCGGCAACAGTGGCAGGCGGCTCCGCACGAGGTGTCTCAACCTGCGCCTGACCTGGTTCCGCACCACGGCGCCACCGACCGCTTTGCTCACGACGAAGCCGACCAGCGGTGGCTCGTCGGCGTCACGCAGGTTCAGGTGTGCGACCAGGGTGGGACGCCCGGCGCGCCGCCCACGGCGAATCGCGTCGGCGAACTCGTCACCCCGCCGCATGCGGGACGCGGACGGCAGCACCGGGCCTTCCTCGACGTATGGCCGCCCGCTCCGCTCGACACGGGCGGGCGGCGTCTGATCGTCAGACCGTCAGCTCGGCGCGGCCCTTGCGGCGGCGCGCGGCCAGGATGGCGCGGCCGGCCCGGGTGCGCATGCGCAGCCGGAAGCCGTGGGTCTTCGCGCGGCGACGGTTGTTCGGCTGGTAAGTACGCTTGCTCACGGGTGGGCTCCAGGCTTCAGGCACGTCCGCGGCGTTCCGCGGGCGCGGTACATTCCATGGTCACGGCTCGTCATATGCGCGGGCATGCGAAATAGCCGTCGCGTGATTAGCCGACCGGGACACGTTACGGGCCCACCGTACGTCAGGTCAAACCGGCACCCGTGACGGCAAGCGAGTACGGCGAGCGACCATGGCCCGTTAGGCTGTGGACAACGCCTTGAACGCAGGTTGCGCACACCGCTACCGTCGGCCGTCCGGCCCTTCCCCCCACCAGCGTGAATGTGCCCGGGGAGGATGCACGGGCTGTGCACATCATGTGGATCATATGTGGATGGCAGCCGGACGAGGGCCGGTGCGGCGAGGCGTACAGGACCGGGAAACGACACGGATCGCGGCGGGCGAGCGGGGCCGCGCAACGAGAGGAGGGGCCGAGCCATGGAAGGCGTCGATCTCAACGCTGTATGGGCTCGGGCGCTCAGGACCCTGCTCGACGAGGGCGTCTCGGGGCAGCAGCGCGCGTTCCTCCAGATGACGCAGCCCTCCGGCCTCATCAACGACACGATTCTCCTGGCGGCCCCCAACGATTTCGCCAAGGAGGTCATCGAGGTACGGCTGCGCCCGTTGATCGTGCATGCGCTGTCGCAGGAGCTCGGCCGGCCCGTGCGGATCGCCGTGATGGTCGATCCCGGCGCCGGCCTGCCCGCCGCCTCGGACCCCGCCGTGGCGCCGCCGGCCGACCATCGTCCACAGGCGCCGTCCACAGATTATCCACAGCCTCGCCCCCAGGCCCCGCGCTTCCCGTTAAGTGAGGACGGCCCGATCCGGCGCGACGCCGAGCCGCACTATCCACAGAGCCAGCAGTATCCGCAGCCTCCGCAGCACATGTCCCCGCCGGACCATCCGCAGCGGCCCGGCGGCTACTCCCCCGAGCCGCCCGCCGCGCCGAAGCCCGAGCCGGTGCCGGGCCCCGTGTCCGGTCCCGTGCCCGGCCCTGTTCCCGGCGCCGGGCAGAACCGCTGGGACTCCCGCGGCGGCCGCACCTCAGGCGAGCCGGCCCGGCTGAACGCCAAGTACACGTTCGAGACGTTCGTCATCGGCGCCAGCAACCGCTTCGCGCACGCCGCCGCCGTCGCGGTCGCCGAGGCCCCCGCCAAGGCGTACAACCCGCTGTTCATCTACGGCGACTCCGGGCTGGGCAAGACCCACCTGCTGCACGCGATCGGCCACTACGCGCAGAGCCTGTACGACGGCGCCCGGGTGCGGTACGTGAGCTCCGAGGAGTTCACCAACGACTTCATCAACTCCATCCGCGACCACAAGGCCGACGGGTTCCGCTCCCGTTTCCGGGCTGTGGACATCCTCCTCGTGGACGACATCCAGTTCCTCGAGGGCAAGGAGCAGACGCAGGAGGAGTTCTTCCACACCTTCAACACTCTCCACAACGCCAGCAAGCAGATCGTCATCTCCAGCGACCGGGCGCCCAAGCAGCTCGTGACGCTGGAGGACCGGCTGCGCAACCGGTTCGAGTGGGGGCTGATCACCGACGTCCAGCCGCCCGAGCTGGAGACCCGCATCGCGATCCTGCGCAAGAAGGCGATCCAGGAGGGCCTGGCCGCGCCGCCCGACGTGCTGGAGTACATCGCCAGCCGCATCGCGACCAACATCCGCGAGCTCGAGGGCGCGCTCATCCGGGTCACGGCGTTCGCCAGCCTCAACCGGCAGTCTGTGGACATCCAGCTCGCCGAGATCGTCCTCAAGGACCTCATCAGCGAGGACGCGAGCCCGGAGATCACCATCTCCCTCATCATGTCCACAACCGCCGAGTACTTCGGTGTATCGCTCGACGACCTGTGTGGAAGCTCACGCTCGCGCGCCCTGGTCACCGCCCGCCAGATCGCCATGTACCTGGCCCGCGAGCTGACCGACCTGTCCCTGCCGAAGATCGGCCAGCAGTTCGGCGGGCGCGACCACACCACAGTGATGCACGCGGAGCGTAAGATCCGGTCGCTCATGGCCGAGCGGCGCTCGATGTACAACCAGGTCAACGAGCTGACGACACGGATCAAGCAGCGCGCACGCAACGCTTAGTACACAGCTGTGGATAACTCTGTGGATCAAAAATGCCGGCCCTCGGCGGCGGCTCCGTGCGTTACCCCCACCCTCTCCGGCCCGCCAACGCGCCGTCCCCACTTGGGGAAAAGTTTGGGGAGAACCTGGGGATGGTTTGGGGAATACCCGTGGACGAGCTGGGGATGCCCTGTGCGTACTCGTCACACACAGCTCAGCTGTCCCTTTTACCCCGTGGACAACCGGTGGAAACCTCGTGGATTACTCGTGGACAGAGGGGCGCTCGCCTGGGGAACGGCTGTGGGGACAGCGGGACCACCCACAGTCCACAGGGGGTCCGTCCACGGTTCCCCCACACGGGCAGTGGATGAATCAGCTCCGCTGAGCTGCGAAAATGCTCGACATCCACATATCCACACTTCCTATTAGGACGACTTGTATCTCTCTCCCTAAGGAACTCAAGAACCATAGAAGGGGTTCTGGAGGCACACAGGTGCGGGAGAGTGAAGACTTGACGAAGCAGCGACACCCAGGAGGCTGATCCACGTGATGTTCCGGATCGATCGCGACGTGCTCGCCGAGGCCGTCGCGTGGACGGCACGGAGCCTTCCGGCCCGTCCCTCGGTGCCGGTGCTCGCCGGCATGCGGCTGGAGGTGACCGACGACCAGCGGCTGAAGCTCTCCGGCTTCGACTACGAGGTCTCCGCCGAGGTGACCCTCGACCTGCAGACCGGTGAGCCGGGCGTAGTGCTCGTCTCGGGCAAGCTCCTCGCCGAGATCACCCGCGCGCTCCCCGCACAGCCCGTCGAACTGGTTGTGGACGGCGCCAAGGCCGTCGTCACCTGTGGCAGCGCCCGGTTCACACTTCTCACCATGCCTGTGGAGGACTACCCCTCCCTGCCGGCCATGCCTCCCGCCGCCGGACGGGTCGGCAGCGACGTGTTCGCCTCCGCCGTCGGCCAGGTGGCCGTCGCAGCGGGCAAGGACGACACCCTCCCGATGCTCACCGGCGTACGGATGGAGATCGAGGGCGACACCGTGACCCTCGCCGCCACCGACCGCTACCGTCTCGCCGTACGCGAGCTGAAGTGGCAGCCCGAGCAGCCGGACTTCCAGGCCGTGGCGATGATCCCCGGCCGTACGCTGGCGGACACCGCCAAGGCGCTGGGCGGCACCGGCGCCGAGGTCGAGATCGCGCTGAGCCGGGCCGGCGGCACCGGCGAGGGCATGATCGGGTTCTCCAGCTCCGGACGGCGGACGACGACCCGGCTGCTCGACCCCGAGTTCCCGAAGTACCGCTCCCTGCTGCCCACCGAGTTCTCCGCGCGCGCGGATCTGTCCACAGCCTCGTTCGTGGAGGCCGTCAAGCGCGTCGCGCTCGTCGCCGAGCGCAACACCCCCGTACGGCTGGCCTTCCGCGGCGGAGAGGTCGTCCTGGAGGCCGGGAGCGGCGACGAGGCGCAGGCCGTGGAGGCGCTGCCGGTCGAGTTCGACGGCGACGAGATCAACATCGCCTTCAACCACCAGTTCCTGCTGGAGGGCCTGGGGGCGATCGACTCCGACGTCGCGCGGCTCCAGTTCACCACGCCGACCAAGCCCGCCATCCTCACCGGGGGCAAGCCTGTGGACGACGGGGGAAGCGAGGACTACCGCTACCTCATCATGCCCATCCGCCTGTCCAGCTGACGCGGCCCGAACACCCCGGGCGTACGATCTCCTGCGGGCATGGACCCCTGATGCATGGGTACGCGTGCCTCGGTGGACGACGCAGAGGTTGAGGGGTGGCTCAGATGCAGATCGGCATGATCGGGCTCGGCAAGATGGGCGGGAACATGGCCGAGCGGCTGCGGCGCGGCGGCCACGAGGTCGTCGGCTACGACCGCGATCCCTCCATCAGCGACGTCGGCAGCCTCAAGGACCTCGTCGAGAGGCTTCAGGCGCCGCGCGCGGTCTGGGTCATGGTTCCCGCCGGGGCGCCGACGCGGAGCACGGTCGAGCAGCTGCGCGACCTGCTGTCGGACGGTGACATCGTCATCGACGGCGGCAACTCGCACTATCTGGACGACCAGCGGCACGCGGCCGAACTCGGCACCCGCGGCATCGGCTTCGTCGACGTGGGCGTCAGCGGCGGCGTCTGGGGCCTGGAGTACGGCTACGCCCTGATGACCGGCGGCGAGGAGGAGCACGTCCGCCGGCTCATGCCGATCTTCGAGACGCTCAAGCCCGAGGGCGAGGACGGCTTCGTCCACGCGGGCAGCGTGGGCGCGGGCCACTTCGCGAAGATGGTCCACAACGGCATCGAGTACGGCATGATGCAGGCCTTCGCCGAGGGCTGGGAGCTGCTCGAGGCCAGCGACGTCGTCACCAACGTCCCGGAGACGTTCAAGAGCTGGCGGCACGGCACGGTCATCCGGTCCTGGCTGCTCGACCTGCTGGTGCGGGCGCTGGAGGAGGACCCCGACCTCACCGAGCTCAAGGGCTACGCGGAGGACTCCGGCGAGGGCCGGTGGACGGTCCAGGCCGCCGTGGACCACGCCGTGCCCCTGCCGGCCATCACGGCCGCGCTGTACGCCCGCTTCGCCTCGCGCCAGGCCGATTCCCCGGCGATGAAGATGGTCGCGGCGCTGCGCAACCAGTTCGGCGGCCACGCGGTCGCCTCGGTCGAGGGCCAGACCGGCAAGGGCGCCGACGCCCCGGGCGCCGACGTCACCCCGCCGGTGGAGGCCGAGGGCTGACGCGCGGCCGGACCTCGGCGTCCCCACGCGGCTTCCCGTTCGTCCACAAGGGTGTGGATGCCGGGGTTCGTCCGGGGTGATGCGGCCTGACCGCGGGCCGGCGGCGTCGATCATCCACAGGCTGTGGACGAACACCCCGCTCTCGCCCGCTTCTCCACAACGCGCCGTTTCTCCACAGCGCGTCGTGGCCGGGACACGAAGGCCGGGCACCGGCACTAGCCTGGCGGGGTGCACGTGGCGAGCCTGTCCCTCACCGACTTCCGGTCCTATCCGGAGGTCGAACTCGTGCTGGAGCCGGGGGCGACGGCGTTCGTCGGGCCGAACGGGCAGGGCAAGACCAACCTGGTCGAGGCGCTCGGCTACATCGCGACCCATTCGAGCCACCGCGTGGCCACCGACGCGCCGCTCGTACGGCACGGCGCGCAGCGGGCGATCGTGCGCGCGGCCGTGGTCAGGGACGACCGCCGTGCGCTGATCGAGATCGAGATCAACCCGGGCCGGGCCAACCGGGCCAGGGTGAACCGCTCGCCCGTCCCCCGGCCGCGCGACGCCCTCGGGCTGCTGCGGACCGTGCTGTTCGCCCCGGAGGACCTCGCACTGGTCAAGGGCGACCCCTCCGAGCGCCGCCGTTTCCTGGACGACCTGCTCGTCGCCCGCGTTCCCAGGTTGGCGGGCGTGCGTGCCGACTACGAGCGCGTGCTCAAGCAGCGCAACGCGCTCCTGCGTACGGCCGCGGCGACGCGGGCGGGACGGCGGCGCGGCGGCCGCAGGCAGGAGGACGACGCGGCCTTCGCCGCCGCCGGGGCGGGAGACGTCCTGAGCACGCTCGAGGTCTGGGACTCCCACCTGGTGCGCCACGGTGCGGAACTGCTGGCGGCACGGCTGGCCCTGGTGGACGCGCTGCGTCCGCTCGCGGCGAAGGCGTACGCCACTCTCGCCCCGTCGTCGGGACTCGCCGATCTCGAATACCGGCCGTCGGGGTTATCCACAGATATCCCCACCCTGGGGACAAACCGGGAACTACTGGCCGAGCACCTGCGGGCGGGTCTCGCGGAGGCGCGCCAGGCGGAGCTCGAACGCGGCGTGACCCTCGTCGGCCCGCACCGCGACGACCTGCTGCTGCGGCTGGGCGAGCTGCCGGCCCGGGGCTACGCGAGCCACGGCGAGTCGTGGTCGTTCGCCCTCGCGTTGCGGCTGGCCGCCTATGACCTGCTGCGGGCCGACGGCGGCGACCCCGTGCTGATCCTGGACGACGTCTTCGCCGAGCTGGACGGTCAGCGCCGCAGGCGGCTCACCGAGATCGTCGCCCCGGCCGAGCAGGTGCTCATCACGGCGGCGGTGCCGGACGACGTGCCGCCCGAGCTGGCCGGCGCCCGGTTCGACGTGATGGAAGGGAGCGTGACCCGTGTCCGATGAGATATCCACAGGCGGTGGACAGTCCCCGCAGGGCTCGGCCGCGCGGGGCGCCGCGCTGGCACGGGAGAAGCTGGCCCAGGCGAAGGCCGACGCGCTGAAGCGGGGGCAGCTCCCGCGCACCGAGCCGCGCCGCCGCTCCGGCTCGGGCGCCCCGCGGCGTGACTCCGGCGACCCGCTGCCGTTCGGCCGCGCGATCCGCGACCTGCTCGCGGCCCGGGGATGGGAACAGCCGGTCGCGGTGGGCGGGGTGTTCGGCCGCTGGGCGGAGATCGTCGGCCCCGAACTGGCGGCCCACACCAGGCCGGAGAGCTTCGAGGACGGTGAGGTGATGGTCGCCGCCGACTCGACCGCCTGGGCGACCCAGGTCCGGCTGCTCGCGTCCACCCTGGTCAGGCGGCTGAACGAGGAGCTCGGCGACGGCACCGTGACCCGCGTCAAGGTGCACGGCCCCGGCGTGGGGCACCGCCCGGAGGGCGGCCTGCGCGTACGCGGAAGCCGTGGGCCGGGCGACACGTACGGCTGAGCGCGCCGCGGCGAGCGCCGTCCGGGGCCCGCACCGGCGCCCGGCGATCCGAGAACCGACCCGAGGAGAGCCCGAACCGGCCCAAAATCGCGTCTGAGGCTCCGACCCCCATTCCGTGTGGGGGGTGCTCAGAAACATGATCATCAAGCGACAGGGCATCACAGCCCCCGTGAATGCCACTTGATGTCCATCGGACCGGTAGAATGTAAACGGACTCAAGGACACGTCCGGTTTGCGTCACCCCGGTCCCATGGGCCGATTTCCCTGGGTGCGCGCATCGGGGCACTCACGACGGTGACGGGCACGGCAGGGGCAGCCAATCCACGGTGCCGCCCGCCGCGTGTCCGCGGCAGGAGGATTTCGCACTTGTCCTACGACGCTAGCTCTATCACCGTTCTCGAAGGGCTGGAAGCGGTCCGCAAGCGCCCCGGCATGTACATCGGTTCCACCGGTGAGCGCGGGCTGCATCATCTCGTCTACGAGATCGTCGACAACGCGGTCGACGAGGCCCTGGCCGGCTACAACGACCTGATCGAGGTCACCCTGCTCGCCGACGGCGGCGTGCGCGTGATGGACCACGGACGCGGTATTCCCGTGGGCATCGTCGCCGCCGAGGGCAGGCCCGCCGTCGAGGTCGTCTTCACCGTGCTGCACGCCGGCGGCAAGTTCGACAGCAAGTCGTACGCCGTCTCGGGCGGCCTGCACGGCGTGGGCGCCTCGGTCGTCAACGCGCTGTCGACGCGCCTGGAGGTCGAGGTCCGCACCGACGGCCACGTGTGGCGGCAGAAGTACGTGATGGCCAAGCCGACGGCCTCGCTGGAGAAGGGCGAGCCGACCGACGAGCACGGCACGACGATCAGCTTCTGGCCCGACCCGGACATCTTCGAGACGACCGCCTGGAACTTCGAGACGCTGGCGCGCCGATTCCAGGAGATGGCCTTCCTCAACAAGGGCCTGAAGATCACGCTGACCGACGAGCGGCCCGACCACATCATCGACGGCACGGCCAAGGTGGTCACCTACCACTACGAGGGCGGCCTGTCCGACTTCGTCACCCATCTGAACTCGAAGAAGGACCCGATCCACAACTCGGTCATCGACTTCGAGGAGCACGGCGACGGCATCTCGGTCGAGATCGCCATGCAGTGGAACGCCTCCTACAGCGAGTCGGTCTACACGTTCGCCAACACGATCAACACGGCCGAGGGCGGCACCCACGAGGAGGGCTTTCGCGCGGCGCTGACCAGCATCGTCAACCGCTACGCGCGCGAGCAGAAGTTCCTCAAGGAGGGCAAGGACGACAACCTCAGCGGCGACGACGTCCGCGAGGGCCTGGCCGCGATCATCTCGGTGAAGCTGGCCGACCCGCAGTTCGAGGGCCAGACCAAGACCAAGCTCGGCAACACCGAGGCGAAGTCGTTCGTCCAGAAGGCCTGCAACGACCACCTGCGCGACTGGTTCGAGCGCAACCCGGGCGAGGCCAAGGAGATCATCAACAAGTCGCTCCAGGCGTCCCGCGCCCGCATCGCGGCCCGGCAGGCCCGCGACCTCACCCGGCGCAAGTCGCTGCTGGAGAGCGGCAGCGGCCTGCCCGGCAAGCTGGCCGACTGCCAGTGGTCGGAGCCGGAGAAGTGCGAGCTGTTCATCGTCGAGGGCGACTCGGCCGGCGGCTCGGCCAAGGGCGGGCGCGATCCCAAGTTCCAGGCGATCCTCCCGCTTCGCGGCAAGATCCTGAACGTCGAGAAGGCCCGGATCGACAAGGTCCTCAAGAACAACGAGGTCCAGGCGCTCATCACGGCTCTCGGCACCGGCGTCCACGACGAGTTCGACATCTCGAAGCTGCGTTACCACAAGCTGATCCTGATGGCCGACGCCGACGTGGACGGCCAGCACATCACCACGCTGCTGCTCACGCTGCTGTTCCGCTTCATGCGCCCGCTGATCGAGGCCGGGCACGTCTACCTGTCCCAGCCGCCGCTCTACAAGATCAAGTGGGACCGCAAGGGCGAGGACGCGTCGTACGCGTACTCCGACCGGGAGCGGGACGCGATCATCGAGGACGGCGTCGCCCGCGGCCGGCGCGACCCCCGGCTCCACGACGGCGTGCAGCGGTTCAAGGGTCTGGGCGAGATGAACGCCGCCCAGCTGTGGGACACCACGATGAACCCCGACACCCGGGTCCTGCGCCAGGTCACCCTCGACGACGCCGCCCAGGCCGACGACCTGTTCAGCGTGCTGATGGGCGAGGACGTCGAGGCCCGCAGGAACTTCATCATCACCAACGCCCGCGACGTCCGGTTCCTCGACGTCTGAGCAGCGCGGCCGACCAGAAGGACTTTTCGTGACGGAAGTGAACACGCCGCCTGGGCCCCCCGCCGATCGCATCGAGCCGGTCGACATCCAGGCCGAGATGCAGCGCAGCTACATGGACTACGCGATGTCCGTCATCGTGTCCCGCGCGCTGCCCGACGTCCGCGACGGCCTCAAGCCCGTGCACCGCCGCGTGCTGTACGCGATGTTCGACGGCGGCTACCGGCCCGACCGCGGCTACTTCAAGTGCTCCCGCATCGTCGGTGACGTCATGGGCTCCTACCACCCCCACGGCGACACGTCGATCTACGACACCGTCGTACGGCTCGCGCAGCCGTGGTCGCTGCGCTACCCGCTCGTCGACGGCCAGGGCAACTTCGGCTCGCCGGGCAACGACCCGGCCGCCGCGATGCGGTACACCGAGTGCCGCCTCGCGCCGATCGCCATGGAGATGCTCCGGGACATCGACAAGGAGACCGTCGACTTCCAGCCCAACTACGACGGGCGGTCACAGGAGCCGGTCGTCCTTCCGTCGCGGTTCCCCAACCTGCTGGTCAACGGGTCCGCCGGCATCGCGGTCGGCATGGCCACGAACATCCCGCCGCACAACCTGCGGGAGGTCGGCGAGGCCGTCAAGTGGGCGCTCGACAACCCCGAGGCCACCGACGAGGAGCTGCTCAACGGGCTGCTCGCGCGGGTCAAGGGCCCCGACTTCCCGACCGGCGCGCTGATCGTCGGCCGCCGCGGGATCGAGGACGCCTACCGCACCGGCCGCGGCTCGATCATCATGCGGGCCGTCGTCGAGGTCGAGGAGGACCCCAAGGGCCGGCAGTGCCTGGTCGTCACGGCCCTGCCGTACCAGGTGAACCCGGACAACCTCGCGCTCACGATCGCCGAGCTGGTCAGGGACGGCAAGGTCACCGGCATCGCGGACGTCCGCGACGAGACGTCCTCGCGCACCGGCCAGCGGCTCGTGATCGTGCTCAAGCGCGACGCGGTCGCCAAGGTCGTGCTGAACAACCTCTACAAGCACACCCAGCTCCAGACCACGTTCGGCGCGAACATGATCGCGCTGGTGGACGGCGTGCCGCGGACGCTGCGGCTCGACCAGTTCGTCCGGCACTACATCACGCACCAGATCGAGGTCGTGGTCCGGCGCACCCGGTTCCTGCTGCGCAAGGCGGAGGAGCGGGCGCACATCCTGCGCGGTCTGCTCAAGGCGCTCGACCGGCTCGACGACGTCATCGCCCTGATCAGGCGGTCGCCGTCGGCGGCCGAGGCGCAGGGCGGCCTGATGACGCTGCTGGACATCGACCAGGTCCAGGCGCAGGCCATCCTGGACATGCAGCTGCGCAAGCTGGCCGCGCTGGAACGGCAGCAGATCCAGGACGAGTACGACGGCCTGATGGCGCAGATCGCCGACTACCAGGACATCCTGGCCTCCGAGCCCCGGCAGCGCCGGCTCGTGTCGGACGAGCTCGGGGAGATCGTCGCGAGGTACGGCGACGAGCGCAAGACCGAGATCACCGCGTACGAGGGCGACATGTCCATCGAGGACCTGATCGCCGAGGAGGACGTGGTCGTCACGATCACGCGCGGTGGCTACGCCAAGCGGACGAGCACCGACCTCTACCGGGCGCAGCGGCGTGGCGGCAAGGGGGTCAGGGGCGCGCAGCTCCGCCAGGACGACATCGTGGAGCACTTCTTCGTCACCACGACGCACCACTGGCTGCTGGCCTTCACCAACAAGGGCCGGGTCTACCGCTTCAAGGCGTACGAGCTGCCGGACTCGGGGCGGGACGCCCGCGGCCAGCACCTGGCGAACCTGCTCGCCATGCAGCCCGATGAGCACGTGATGGAGATCCTCGACCTGCGGGACTACAACGTCGCGCCCTACCTGGTGCTGGCGACCCGCAGCGGTCTGGTGAAGAAGACGCGGCTTTCCGAATACGATTCGCCGCGATCCGGTGGCCTGATCGCGATCAATCTGCGCGAAGATGACGAGGTGATCGCCGCCCGTCTCGTCTCCGAGGGTGATGACCTGCTGCTCGTGTCCAAGAACGCGCAGTCGATCAGGTTCACCGCCTCGGACGAGGCGCTGCGCCCGATGGGCCGCGCGACCAGCGGTGTGATCGGCATGCGCTTCATCGACGGTGACGAACTTCTCGCGATGAACGTCATGAGCGACGGCGATGACGTGTTGATCGCGACCGAGGGTGGGTATGCGAAGCGGACACCCGCCGACCAGTACCCGGTCCAGGGCCGGGGCGGCAAGGGCGTACTGACGGCCAAGATCGTCAGCGCTCGTGGCAAGCTGGTCGGAGCCGTCATGGTGCGTCCCGAGGACGAGGTCTTCGCGATCACTTCTGCCGGCGGGGTGATCCGTACCAGCGCCGGCGAGATCAAGCAGTCGGGCCGCCAGACCATGGGCGTCCGCCTGATGAACCTGGCCGAGGGTGACAGCGTTGTGGCCCTCGCTCGCAACGCCGAGTCGTTGGAGACCGAGGAGAACGGGGCAGGAGGCGAGGCATGAGCGAGCGTAGCGGGCGAATCGCTGAGCACAGCGCGATTCGCGGATGCGCACCCGAGCCGTCAGACGAGGGCGTGGCATGAGTGACACCGGCGGGCCGCGTACACCCGGCGGCAAGCAGAGACCCACGGGCGCCCGCCCGGCGTCGTCTTCGAACGGCGTTACCGCGCGGACGCACGATGGCGGTAGCGTCGCCAAGGTGGCTTCCGAAGGAGATGACGTGACCGCCGCCGACAAGGCGAAGGCCGACGACACCATGCGCATCCGGACCTCGGCCGGCGACCAGCCATGGAAGCGGCAGGCGGCCACGGACGGCGCGTCCGAGAACGGCAAATCCGACGGCGGCGGGGCGACCGCGCAGTATCCCCGGCCCACCGGCCTCGGTGCGTCCACACCCCCTGTGGACAACGCCCGCCCGTCTGTGGACAACGGTCGGCCCTCGGCGGACGGCGGCTCCGTACGTGGCCTGAGCTTCGGCCCGGCCGCAGACCGCCCCGAGTCCTCCAAGAAGGACAAGGACAAGAAGCTCGGCGTGCGCCCGCCGCGCAAGGCCCACCTGGTCCTGCGCAGGATCGAGCCGTGGTCGGCGATGAAGTTCAGCTTCGTCGTGTCGCTGGTGTGCTTCGTCGTGCTGTTCGTGGCCGTCGCCGTGCTGTACGGCGTGCTGTCGGCGCTCGGCGTCTTCTCCTCGATCACCGACACCGTCAACCAGCTCACCAGCGGCGCCGGTGGTGCCGGGGCCGGCACCATCGACATCGCGAGCTGGTTCGAGCCGGTCCGCATCCTCGGGTACGCGGCTCTGCTGGGCGCGCTGAACGTCGTGCTCATCACCGCGCTGTCCACCCTCGGCGCCGTGATCTACAACATCTCCGCGGATCTCGTGGGCGGTGTCGAGGTCACCTTCAGCGAAGCCGAGTGACCATCGGTACGGCAGGCCGCCCACACGAGCGGCCCGCCGTACGGATGCGCCTCGATGGCACGACCAGGGGCCCGGACACGGTAAGCTTTTCCTCGTTCGGAACGACGGATTCGCCACCGGAAACGGGATGCGGTAACCTTCGTTGCGCGGTGCGGGGCTATAGCTCAGTCGGTTAGAGCGCTTCCCTGATAAGGAAGAGGTCCCAGGTTCAAGTCCTGGTAGCCCCACCACGAAGTACCAGCTCAGAGGCCAGTTCCCGTGATGCGGGACCTGGCCTCTTGATCGTTTGTTAGCCATTCGTTAGTGGGCCAGCCCTGACCAGGTGACAGAGATCAGTCCACATCGACAGCATGCAGGTTCGACCTGGACGATCATTCCCGGTTGCTTGAACACGGAAGATCTGCGGCCACTGCCGCCTCAGGTCCAGTTCGGCACCAGTCCGCTGCTTGAGAATCGGGGTGAGTTCAGGAACCTGGTGTCGCACGATCTACGGCGCGTACCCAAATTCGTCCCGCTACACGTTCCTTCTTCGGCAAGATCTGCGTCATGACGTCCCCGTCCGACAGCATCTGTCCCTCGTGCTCCGCCCCCGTCTCGACGGACCCCCGGTTCAGCGCCTGGTGCCCGGCATGTGACTGGAACGTCGACCCGCTGGCGGAGACGGCTGCCACGCCCATCCGGCGAAGGCGTCGATGGCAGGACAGACGCCGCGCTGCCGACCGGGCGGCCGTCGAACGGCTGTACGCCGAGGTCAGCAGTGCGCGTGAGCCGGCCCACGGGCGGGACCGAGCGGGGGCCGCCGCTATGGTCATCGCAGGTGTGGTGCACCTGGGCACCGTGGTTCTCGTAGCCGGATCGATATGGCTCGTGATCAACGGGATATTCCTGGCCCGGGTTCTTGGCGTGCTGGGGCTGGTCGTCGCCTTCTCTCTGCGGCCGAGGCTGGGGAGATTTCGGCGGGATGAGTGGTCGCTGAGCCGGGCCGAGGCACCTCGTCTTTACGGTCTCGCCGATCGGGTCGCCGCTGAGCTGGGGGTGGGGCCCGCCGACATGATCCGCGTGACCCCGGATTACAACGCGACTTTCGGCAGGGTTGGGCTGCGCCGGCGTACCGTTCTCACGATCGGCCTGGCGTTGTGGGAGGTGCTGAGCCCGCAGGAGCGGGTCGCCTTGCTGGGGCACGAGTTCGGGCATTCCCGCAACGGCGACAGCCGTCGCAGTCTGTGGCTGCACTCGGCCTCCGCAGCTCTCGAGCAGTGGTACGAGGTCACCCATCCCAGCAGGATCGTCAGTGCGGGCTCGGACCTCCTCTCGACACTCGCCTCCGTCACCGCCGCGGCGCTGCTGTTCATCCCGCACAAGGTCACCAGCCTGGTCCTCTTGTCGCTGCACCGTCTCACGCTGCGCAGCGGGCAGCGAGCCGAGTACCTGGCCGACGACCTCGCCGCGCGGGTGGCCTCGTCGGCGGCGACCAGATCGATGCTGGAAGCCCTGGCCCTGCACGAGAGCGTCGAAACCCTGCTCCAGCGTCAGACCGCCCTGCATCAGAAGGGAGGGTTCTACCGCGCGCTGAATCAGGAGAGCGACGTCGACCTCTGGCAGGAACTGCGGGATTACATCGCTTCGGTCCCCCAGACCGAGCGGCTGCGCCGGCTGCGGGTCTCGGCCCTGCGTATGTCGTCCATCGACACGACTCATCCGCCCACGCATCTTCGGATCGCGATGATGGATACACGTAAACCGCGAGAGGCGGCGATCATCATGGACGAGGCTGACATCGACGCCATATCGGCCGAACTCTCGGCGGCGCGTCATCAGGCGGCTCGGGCCGTACTCACTCTCCGCCATTGAGAAGTGGTCGAAGTGTTCCCCCTCTCCTCCTGGAGACAGTGCTTGCTGTCCTGAGCTCATCTCATAGGCCGGCACGTCCAATGTCGGCATGCGGGGTATGTATTGATCACCCAGCTGTCGGGGGTGCCGGGCGTGTGATGCCGAATTCGGGCAGCGCCGTCGTCCAATCTGGTGATCATGTGGACCGTACTGGAGAGCGCTGTCGCACCTCACAAGTCACTCAGGGCGGTGGTTCATCCCGCCGGATTCGGCTACCGCGGGCGGTGTCCCGAGGGAGCGGTCCGTCAGCGGACCACCTGGGACGGTGCTTTCCAAGCGTTCCCTGCGCCTACGGACCATGGACACGGCAGCGATGACAAGAGAGATCGCGAGCAGGAGGAATCCGGCGCTGGAGATGGAGCCGTAGCGGATCAGCTTGGTTTCGTCCCACTGTACGGCCTTGATCGGAGAGTCCGGCAGGCCGCCGAAGCGGGTCGTGGACCGTACCGCGTACTTGCTCGGCGGGGCCGAGCCGGGAAGCCGGTTCAACCGGGCGGCCTGCCTGAGTGCTTCGACCGGGTTGAGGATGCCGTTGCCGACGGTCGCGTCGTATCCACCTCTGGGCCGGTGTCGTACTGACACGGTGAGGGCTTGAGCCACCCACGCGGGTGAGAGCTTGGGGTACTTCTCTTTGATGAGGGCCGCGGTGCCGACCACCCATGCCGCGGCGGTGGGCGGTCCGTAGATGTACCACCGGCTCTGGTTGCCGTCGCCTGTGACGTTCAGCCGTGTCCCCGGCGCCGACAGCAGCACGGTGGAGTTGCGGGCCGACATCTTGGTGAGCGGTCGTCCCTTCTCGTCGGTGGCGCCGACACCGATGACGCCCGGGAGGGCGACCGGATAGGACAGCGACTCGGGCGGGGTCGGCTTCCCCTCATAGGTGACCAGCCGCGAGGCCTCGGCCACGATGACGACGTTCTTGCGCAGGGCGTAGTCGACGGCCTGCGCCAGTTTGGCGGTGTTGGCCGCGGCTCCGCGCCCTTCTTCGATGAAGACGACCTTGGCCCCGTGATCTGTCGCGTAGCGGAGGCCGGTGGCCACCTTGTCCAGCGCGTCGGTCTGGAGGAACTTCTTGTACGCGGCCGTTGACGAGGGCCGTACCCGGACGGAAAGGATCGTCGCGGCGGGAGCGATGCCCTTGATCGGCCGGCCAGCGATCGTGCCTGTTCCTGCGATCGCCGAGGCCAGCAGGGTGCCGACGCGCTGGTCCGGCTCGGTTCTTTTGACCAGGTCCGGAGCGATCTTCAGGCGGCCGGAGAGTTCGTGGAGCCCCGGGTCCACGCCGTCGGACAGGATCGCGATTGTGACGCCCTTGCCAGTGGCGAGGCGGTGGGCGGCCTGTAAATCCCTGGCAAGCTGTCCCAACACGTCGTCGTCGGCGGCCGAGGCCGGCGCGGCGGGCAGGAGCATGGCCGCGACCAGCAGGGAGAGCGTGCGTTTCAGCATGTGACGACCCCCTTGACCGTGCATGGATCCACATAGGTCTGCAGCCGTCCGCCCACCTGCGCGGCGATCTGGTCACCGAACATGAACAGCTGGGGCCGGTCCAGCCTGACCTTGGGCCGGCCGTCGGCGTATCCCCCGCTGACGAAGATCAGATAGTTGGCGTAGTTCGTCATGAAGAACCGCTGCCGAGCGGCGTCGCGGAACCGGGCCGACAGCGTGCCGGGGAAGGCCACGGCACGTACACCCCGGCTCGCACTGTTCCCCCACACGACTCGGGATACCTTCCACACCGACGCCTCGTCCGGAAAGACGGCGACGCCTACCGTGGTCACCAGCGTCTGAGTCTTGTCCAGGTAGGTGGCGCGCAGCACGGTCGTGCAGCCGTCGGCCACGGCCACCTTCGCGATCACCGCGTCCAGGGCCTTGCTGCAGGACGCCTGCGGAGCGATCCCGACACGGACGGCCAGTTCCTTCGTCCCACCCGAGCCAGAGTCGACGGTGGCCGGGAAGATCTCGCCCGCCGACCTGGTGCGCCACCGCAGCGCGATCTCCTGCACCGACACGGCGTGCAGCTCTGAGTCGGTCGGGGGCCGGTCGAGCTCCCGCTTGAGCTCGATGGCGCCGTACGCCCCAGAGCTCAAACCCACGACGGCCGTAAGGCCCAGGGCCGGCCAAAGCCACCGTGATCTCCTCGCGCGAGGCGGACCCTCAGGCGGTCCGAAAGAGAGGGTTTCCTGCACGGACGGCGAGACTAGCGATCATCTTTCGGCGGCACCAGTCTGCGGTTGTGGGCAGCCACGGTGCATGGTCGACAATCGCGGGCGGCGTTGTGCCGCACTTGCGGACGCAGCTGCCATGGCACGGCCGGTTCCCGCTGACACTTCAGCTCAAAAGCTGCTTATCCGCGTCGTTGTATAAGGAGCGAGCCGTGCTCCGACGACGTGCGTGAAGTTGACCACGTAGGTGAAGCTGCTCGGCTCCCCCTCGTGGGAGACGTGGAGTGGCACCACGCTGCCCTGCTCCATCCACGTGACCAGGTCCTCAGTCGCGGGCATCGTGTCGTGCACGCGGAGGATCAGTTCTTTTTCCTTCCCAACGCTCAGTAAGTAGAGCAGCCCGGCGGGAGCGTTCATGGCCGAATCTCCTCCTGATGAAGACAGTGGCGGTCCAGGGACATCCCCGGGTAGCGGCCGGATAGTCGGTGTATCGCTCGCCCGCCGTCCGGGCGTGCGGGCCTGGAGGCCGGTCCCGGCCGGCGGCAGCTCGCTCTGCCCGCCGTACCCGAGCGTTCCCCTGCGGACAAGCGCCGCACCGGCGGCATCGAGTGCTAGACGGCCCCCGCTCCTGTCTCACTGAGGAGCGGGGGCCGCATTCCTGCCAGTCTCCCAGCCGTCCGGATCCGTCAAGGCCTGCTCCAACGTCTCATGCATCTCGAACAATTGGATCAGGCCGGTCGTGTTGAGCATGCAGCGGAGAAACGCCGGCGAAGGGTCCGTGGTCTCGCCATGAGTTTCCGGGCAGGGTGGACTCCGTTCCCGAAAGGAGCAGGGCCGTGATCCCGCCCGCATCCCCCGCCTTTGACATCCACTCACGCTTTGAGCGTGAGTGGGCCATCCTCACGGTCACGGGTGACCTCGACCGCAGCACCGCCGAGCGACTCAAGAACGCCGCCAGGACGGCTTGGAAAACCGAACCCGCCGGACTCGTGCTCGATCTCGCCACAGTGTCGTTTTGCGACTCGGTCGGTCTGTCCGGTTTGGTGTATGTCCTCAGGGGCTGCCAGGCACGCGACATGGGCCTCGCCCTCGCAGGCGTCGCGCCCCGTGTTGAGCGCATTCTGTCCCTCACGCGCCTGCTGTCGGCCTTCGACCGGTTTCACTCGGTGGAAGAGGCCCTTAAGGCTGGCGAAGACGGTCAGCGATACGAGTCCCCTTGATCAGAAGAGGCTCTGCCCTCTCACGAGCGCAGAGCCTCTTTTCTTGACATGCGGGCGGGTGGTCGACGCTACATCAGCGGCGGAAACCGCCCGCCCTACGTCGTGCGAGTTCGCGGTAGCCGGCCACCAGGCCGTAGGTGATGAATCCGGCCATGATGGCCAGCGCGGCGATGAGCGTCTTTTTGATCACAGCGGCCCTCGGGTCGGCTACCAGCAGTAGCGATCAGCTACGAAGGGAGCCTATGGGGCTGTGGCCAACTGCGGCGTCTCGCCCGGTCCAAGAGCCTCTCAAGAGAGCGCGCGCACATACCTCTTGATCGGAGGTAGACGCTCCCCTGTGCGTGCCTTTCGTGAGCGTTGGGGCTTGAGGGTGGGACGCTGCATGTGACTGCCCGTTGCGGGGGCAGCGGGCGCCCGCTGGCCAGGCAAGCCTTCGCACGGTCGGATCCTGGAAAACGGCCCCGTCCTCCACGGCCCGAGGGCGAGGCCCACCTCTTTGCGTTTCCCTTGGGCCGGGGGCGAGCGTTCCTGAAGGTAGACGGCGTTTATGGCGTGCTCTCGGCACCTTCGTTGTTTGGACCTGACTGCTCGGTGCATAGCGTCGAGAGCGAGTCCGATAAGGTCCCTCTACGGTACAGAAGGTCACCGAGTTCATCTCGCAACCAGGGCCTTCAACGGACCGGCGGAGGCCCGTTCGTCCATGGCAGCGGGCCTTCCGTATTCGCGACCGTTCCCGGAGGCCAGGGAAGGGACGAATCCCATGCCCAAGTACCTGATCCAGGCCACCTACACCGAAGAGGGCCTCAAGGGGGTGCTCCGCGAGGGAGGCACCGCGCGACGCCAAGTCGTGGACCGCATCGCGGACAGCCTCGGGGGCCATGTCGAGCAGATGTACTTCGCCTTCGGCGAGACCGATGTCTACGTCGTGGCCGACCTGCCCAGCAACGCGGCCTGCGCCGCCTGGGGCTTCACTGCCTCGGCATCTGGTGGACTGCGGACGAAGACCGTTGTCCTCTTGACGCCGGAAGAGATCGACGAGGCTACCAAGCAGCAGGTGCAATACCAGGCTCCCGGCGCATGACCTGCCTGCGCCTCCGGAGGTTCGCGCAAGGGTAATCACATCCGGAATGCACTGGAAGGGTGACCATATGCAGCTCACTACTCCGGTCAAGAAAATCACTACTTCTAAGCCGTTTTGTGCCCTCGCAGGTGTCGGCCCCTACGCCGTCGCCAAGGCCAACGAGGTCTACGAGGACCTGGCTGTCCGTGGCCGAAGGGTCGTCAGCAAGGCGAGCCGCGGGGCTGCGGAGGAGTTCGAGGAGACCGCGCACGAATTGGAAGACATCTCCAGGTCCGCTCAGCAAGCACAGGACAGAGAGAGGGAGGCTGCTCTATCGGTGCCTCCCACTCCGGAACCTCCCGCTCCACAGCCTTCGCGGCCGCAGGCGACTGCGGAGCGGAAGACCGCTCGGGTCAGCAGGACGACCCCAACGGGGTGACGCACGGCCGTCGCGCACCACTTCTGAAAGTGCCAAGGGGGGCGGGCCTCGCCCGCCCCCTTCTAACGGGCCCTGATGCTTGCCCTCCCGCGCTGCTGGCAGATCTCCTCCGCGAGCTTCTCACAGGGATGGGCCCCGGCCACGTACGCCACCACCTCCCTCAGCGGGCCCGCGCACCGTGGTCACGGGCAACCCCATCCGCCCCCGCTCCTGCACGGAATCCCTGCCCGGGCGCATGAGAGGTACGGCCTGGCCCCGGATCTGCCGCTCGTCTACGTGACCGGCGGCGTCCAGGGGAGCCGGCAGATCAACATCCTGATCGAGCAGATCCTGCCCGCGCTGCTTACCCGCGCCCAGGTGCTCCACCAGTGTGGGCAGGGAGATGCGCTGCTCGTGGAGGTCACTCAGCCGCCGACGTGGATGCCTGGGCGGCGGGCGGGCTGGGGTTCGCTTTTGCGGATGATCTCACGGACGACCGGGGGTGTGTCTCCCCTGCCGAGCAGGAGATAACGGAACAGGTGTGTTAGGGGGCTGCCCTCCGACCATTCGAAGTAGCAGTGCGGTCGCACGCCGGTGACGTCACGTAGGGCGAGCAGGATCGCGGCGATGGCGTTGGGGGCAGCGGGACTGGCCGCGCGCAGCACCCGGTGGCCGTCGACCTGGACACCATGGACCTGCAGCACGTTGCTGAACTCCGACGGGTCGATGACGTCGATCTCCAGGAACAACACGTCGGCTGCTCCCGGGACGGGGTTCATACCGCGCTGCTCGCTCTCCTTGGCGGCGTACTCGGCCGCATCGCCGCTCTGACGGCGGTTGGCGATGAGGTTCAGCGCGCCGTCGTGGGCGAGCGAATCGGTGACGAAGCGGCGGGCGGCCTCGTCGAACTCGATCCGCTCGGCGCGCAACTCCGTGGTGCGAGAGATCCGCGACACCAGAGAGATGACGATGATGGCCAGGATGAACAGGGCGGAGATGGCGATGCCGTCCGGCTTCTCTCGGATGTTCTCCACCAGCGCGTACAGCAGCACCAAGGTCAGCACGGTGAAGCCGAAAGCGGCGGGGCGCTGCCGCTTGGCGATGGCGGAGATGGTGACCGCGACCGCACCGGAGACCATCATCGCCAAGATGCCGGTCGCGTACGCGCCGGCCTGGGCGTTGACGTCGGCGCCGAAGGCGAGGGTGAGCGCGATGCAGATCAGCGTGTAGACAACGACGACTGGGCGTACGGCCCGACCCCATTCGGGGGCCATGCCGTAGCCGGGCAGGTAGCGGGGCACGATATTGATCAGCCCCGCCATCGCGGAGGCACCGGCGAACCACAGGATGAGGATGGTGCTGATGTCGTATGCGGTGCCGAAAGTCTCACCCAGATGCTGGTGGGCGAGGTAGGCCATCGCGCGGCCGTTGGCCTGGCCGCCGGGGCGGAACTGCTCGGCCGGGATGAGGACCGTGGTCACGAAGCTGGTAGCGATCAGGTAGACGCTCATGATGAGCGCCGCCGCGGTGAGCAGCTTGCGGGTGTTGCGGACGCGCGAGGCCAGGCGCTGCTCGGCGTCCTCGCCCTCGGCGGCCACCAGCGGCATCATGCTGACCCCCGTCTCGAATCCGGACAGGCCGAGCACCAGCAGCGGAAAGGCCAGCACAGCTGGGCCGAGGAGCCCGGTGAAGCCGCCGCCCCCGTTCAGCAGCCCGTCCGTCCATCGCGACAGGGCCTCGGGCTCGGCCGCGACGTCGGCGATCCCGACGGCGACGACGACGGCGTTCAGCAGCAGGAACAGCGCCACCAGCGGGATGGCCACGCCGACCGCCTCACTGAAGCCGAGCAGGAACACCCCGCCGAGCACCACCAGCAGCACCACGGTCAGCACGACCTCGTGGCCGTGCAGAAAGCTCGGGAAAAAGGGGTTCTCCACCACGTGCACGGACGCGTCGGCCGCCGACAGCGTGATCGTGATGATCCACGACGTGGCCACGAACCCCAGCAGGACCAGCACGAACAGCTTGCCCCGCCAGAACGGCAGCAGCCGCTCCAGCATCGCCACCGAGCCCTGACCGTGCGGGCTTTCCCTGGCCACCCGCCGATACATCGGTAGCATGCCCAGCAGCGTCAGCGCCACGATGAGCAGCGTGGCCAGCGGGGACAGCGCGCCGGCCGCCAGCGCCGCGATACCGGGCAGGTAGGCCAGCGTGGAGAAGTAGTCCACCCCCGTTAAGCACATCACCTTCCACCAGGTCTGAGGCTTGGCGTGCCCTTCGGCCGTCTCCGGCCCGACCGGCTGGACCCGGTGCTCCAGCAGCCACCGCCCCACCCGCCCGGTCGGCTCGGGCGCACGCGCCGGAGTTTCGACCACCGCCGGAACGACGAACTCACCCGCGCCGCTCATCCGCCCACTCCCACCGCATTCAGGCCACGACCCTCGACAGGTCTTCGAACCGCCCAAGGGTAAAGCCTGCGATCACCAGCCCCAAGAACGTACCCCGCCCAGACATTGCGGGTCCGCCCTGGTTCGGACTGCCCCGCTGTCCCCGTGGGCAGTCCCCATGATTGCTGTGCACTCCGGCGTCCGGTTCCTCGCTCGATACCCGTGTGACTACGCCGCGCCTACCCCGCTCGTCCCGCCGATCGCTGCCGTCCTGGCGACTACCTGACCGGTGGGTTTTGCCTGTCTGTGGTGGCTGACGCACCGTCGATCAGCTGCGGCGGCGCGCCGTCGGGTCACGGCTCTGTTGCCAGCGAGCCAGAGCCTCCGGAGAGACGCGGGTCGTCGCCGTCATGACATGGCCGCTGACACGACACCGCGGCATCCCTGATCGCCGTCGAGACCTCCGCCGGCCTGGCGCGCCGCCCGACGCGCCGCGGCGGAGCAGGCCAGGGCCGCCCGCGTCTATGGGGAGGCGCGAGCTACCGCCGGCCGGGACCGATCCCCCTTCAGGAGATGCCCCACAGAGAGGTCCGAGTAGGCGATCGACCGCCTCGTTCCCGTGCGCCCGAAACAGCCCGGCACCTGCCTCCGCTATCGCCCCGGCCGCCAACGGCCACGGCTGCTCGTCGCCGAGCCGACCCGCAGATCAACTCATGAGCAGTGCTACCTGCAGCATCTGCGCGAGCGACAAGAACCCGGACGCGGTCAGCAAGGTCGGGGTGCCCAGGGCCACGGCCACCATCGCGGTCGGCGCCAACCGGACGGCGACTCACGGCGGCAGGGTTCGGGAGATCCACGGACCAAGAAGGCCGAGCACGAGATTGGCCACCAGCGGCGACCACCAGCCACGCCACCGCTCACTCGTCAGCGCTGCGGTGGACCGTCGATGCGCCACCGCGGGACCTCACCAGGAGTCCGCGGCCGACCGGTCAGGTTCCAGCGCCGCCGACCGGTATGTGTCGGCGGCGTCCGGTTGAGTGTGGCGGCATGATTGTCCGGAGGAGCGGTTCAGCCCTGCTGTTGGTTCAAGGTCTTCTCAAGGGTTTGTAGCGCCGCGACACACTGTGCCTGGGTCGGGTCGCCGGCGCGCAGCGCGGTCAGCGCCCCGTCGATCGCGTCGTCCAAGGCGTGCCAGTCCTGCGGAGAGCGGGGTTTGAGGCCTGCCTCTGCGGCGTCCCAGGCCACCTCGGCTACTCCGCGCCGCGCTTCTTCCTGCCCGTCTACGCCCTGCTGGCCCTGCCCGTCGCCACCCTGGCCGGCCGTACGGTGCGAGCCGTCCGCCCGGTCCCCGCCCGTGCCGCCGTCGCCGGCGTCCTCGCCGCGCTGCTCGTCGTACACCTGACGGTGCAGTACACGGTCCTCCAGAAGACGGCCGCCGGCGTACGAGCCACCGCTACCGCTACCGAGCCGTCGCCGACGGCCTGCACCGCCTCGGCCTGCACCCGCCCTGCCTGGTCACCGGCAGCCACTCCCAGCCGATCGGCTACTACGCCGGCTGCGCCTCCGCCGACGTCAGCGGCAACACCCGCAACATCACCGAAGCCGCCCTGCTGCGCCGTGCCGACACCGAGCCCACCGCGGCCCTCGCCAGAACACGCTCCGGACCTCCCGGCTACGCCCAGGCCTGGACCGCCCACCGGCTCCGGGGCACCGGGTACACCGCCTACCTGCCTTTTAACCCCCCACCAGCACCCAGCCGGACCAGCGTCCGGCCCCTGAACACGTGCGAGGCGCAGTTCAGGCCGTAGCCGCGGTGACGTTGGTGGGCAACGGCTGGAGGAGCTCCGGTCACGATGCGGAACCGGCGGTGACTTCGAGGCCGCGGGCTGCCACCACTTGAGCGCTGCCGTCGGCCAGGCGGTAGCACAGGCCCACGACGGCGGCCTGGCCCGCGCCGACTCGTTCGGCGAGCACTCGAGAGCGGTCCAGCAGCAGGTCGACCGTGTGCCTCACGTGCTCGGCGAGGATCTCGTCGGCCTCCACACGACCTGCGGCCCGCGCCGCGAGCACACTGGGGGTCACTCGCTCGACGACGTCCCGGACGTACCCGGACGGCACCATCCCGTCCTCCAGAGCGGCGCACGCGGCGCCCACCGCGCCGCACGAGTCATGGCCGAGGACCACCACCAGCGGGCAGTCCAGCACATCCACCCCGTACTCGATGCTGCCCAGCACCTCCGTACCCATCACGTGGCCTGCGGTGCGCACCACGAACAGGTCACCCAGGCCACGATCGAAGATGATCTCGGCGGCCAACCGGGAGTCAGAGCATCCGAACAGGACGGCGAACGGGCGCTGGCCCGGTGCGATCTCGGTGCGGCGTGTCGCGTCCTGGTTCGGGTGCTCCGGGGCGCCGGCAACGAAGCGGTGGTTACCGGCGAGCAACAGCTCGAAGGCTTCCTTGGGAGTCGGAGACGTGATCTCAGCCATGGCCGCAGCCTAGGCCAAGCCCCCTGGCTGCCGCGCTGCGTGGTCTCCCCAGCGCCTGCTGAGGGTTCGTCGTCACTCCAGGCGCCGCGCAAATCTCGGTTTCGACAGCGATCCTCAGCACACGACGAAGCCGGTCGGCCCGGTACGCCCAACCCTCGGCACCGCCCCTCCCGTTTGAGGTTGACGGAAGGGGCATCTATTGCGCTGCGGTCCCGACAGGCGAATGTTGACGGCTTGGAGTGGAGCCGTTCGGGTCTTCTTGTCGGTACGCCGCTTGGCTGTGCACTGGCCCTGCTCGATGGCACAGGTGGATTTCCGCTGGGGTGCTCCACTCGGGGACGCGCATCTGATCGGTTTGATCACGCCCCTGATGGTAAGAAGAGAGCTCACCTGCCCTGATCCTCGCAGGTATGAGGAGCTCGCCCGTGGCATCCAATCCAGGGCTGATCTCAACTGTCACCGTCGGTCGGGACGCCGGTGTCACTGTGGTTCGTGCCGCCGGTCAGCTGACGGATGTGTCGGCTCCGTTGCTGCGCACCCAGGCAGGGCGGCTCGTGGACGCCTCGGTGCTGATCGTGGACATGACGGATGTCGTCTTCTGCGATTCCGCCGGGCTGACTGAGTGGGTGGGCCTGTGGCGGCGTGGCCGCAGTGCGCGCACCCGGCTGCTGCTGGCCGGGGCCGGGCCGCACTTGACCCAGGTGCTGAAACTGACCGGCTTGGACGCCATCTTCGAGATCCATCCGCAGGTGGCTGCGGCCCTGCGGGCCGCCGGGCAGCCATCTACGCCCGCCGTCTGATCGTTCACGCGCTTGCGCTCGCGTACGCCCCTGCGCCGCGCGTTGTCCCGTTGCGGGATCGTCAATCGGTCCGGGTGCGCAGGCTCCGGGCCAGGGTGGTGATCATCCCGGTCGCAGGGACGAGGTGTAGCCCGAGGAGGGCGGTGGTGGTGGCGGTGTTCGCCGCAGCTCGTCGAGCAGCCGGTCCGGGTAGGCGAGCGATGACCGGGACGGTGTTCCCGCCCGCGGAGGCCAGCAGCATCATCGCCCGCCGGTACCGCACCGAACTGGTGCTCCCTCGCCGCACGATCTGCTGGAGTTTTTGGCCCTCCTGGTGCGTAAGTCTGCGTACTCTGACCGGTTCTGCCACCGCGCCTCCTTGCGCCGGTCGGGACATGTACGCCACATCCGATCGGCGCCGAGATCTACACGCGAACCCGGTGATCTTCTCCGGTCACAGCACTAGCCGTCCCAACCTTGATTGGAGGTTCTGACACCTTCGCGGCGGCGGATCCGGAAGCGAGCCCACGTGATCAGCGCGATTTTCAGCACGATAAGCGCTACGACGATGTTGACAGCGGCGGTGGTCCAGCGCGATTCCGCTACTACCGTGCCGGCCACGCCGACGTGCAGACCGATGACCAGGAGGATGGCCAGCGCCACGAGGATGGTCTGGAGGTTGGACCGTGAAATCGCTCGCCGTGGCGAGGCTGTGGTCGCGCCGGTGTGCCGGACCGGGCCGTCCGGGGTCTCCTGCCGCTGCCAGGTCACGGTCACCGGCTCGCGACGGCTGAACCGCTCGAAGTCGCGGGTGACGATGTCGCGCATCTGGGCCAGGCCCTCCTCATCGGGGGCGTCGATGCGAACCGTGAGGGTGCCGGCGTCGGCGGTGAGCGTACATTCGCCCCATGGGGTGAAGGTGACGGTTCCGCTGGTGTCCGACCACTCGGCGGCCACCTGCACGTCACGGCGGGCCGTCGGTGCGTGCGGATGCATCCGGGCGATGTGGCCGCCGCTACCCATGGCGGTCGCGTGCTTGCAGAACTGGACGATGTAGCGCCCGGCCCGTTCGGTCTGGATCTGAGCGTGCAAGATTGGCATCGGGAAGCTTCCTTGCTCGTCTGTCGTGGAGGAAATCCGGCCCTGGTCTGATCCCGGGTGAGGCGCCGGAATAGGCGAGGATCAGATCCGCGTGAGGGCGATGAGCCACGCCGGGATGCCGTCCTCGTCGCTCAGGCTGTCGAGGGTGGTCTCCTCGATCGACTCCACGCGCCATCCTTCGGCGAAGCAGGCGGTGACGTCCTCGCGCACCAGGTGCCGCGGCCCCGACTCGCTCTGCGGGCCGCGGAAGCACAGGACGAAGTAGCGGCCGCCCGACGGCACCACCGCCCGCAGCCCCTGTAGGTAGGCGACGCGGTCCTGTTCGTCGTCGAGGACGTGGACCAGCAGCCCGCTGTCCAACACGGTGTCGAAGGACTCCTCGAGCTCGGCCAGCCGCCTGACATCGTGACGGAGGAACCGGGCGTTCAGGCCCCGCTCGTGTGCCTTGCGTTCCGCGGCGTCGATCGCGGCGCCGGCGATGTCGACGCCGGTGGCGTCAAGGCCGTTGGCCGCGCACATCAGCACGTGTTCGCCCGTCCCGCAGCCGACGTCCAGGACTCGGCCGGAGATGGCGCCGGACGTGGCGAGAGCGAGGAATGCCGGCTGGGGGCGACCGATATCCCATCGCGGCCCACGGGCGTAGATCTCCTCCCAGTTCGGGCGCTCGGTGTCCAGGCTGTTTGTGGTGCCGATGGCGTCGTGGTGCCGACCGGTGGCCGCGTTCCGCATGCGAGTGTCCGTTCTTCCTCTTCGAAATGACGCCTCGCGGGTGTCCGGGAGGTCGTAGTGAGATCGAATTTATCGATACACTCTGTCTACGGCAATGGCATTGTGGCGCGCAAGAGGACAGCCTGTATGATCCGGATGTGCCCAAGCTGTGGACCGAGACGATCGACGCGCATCGCGCAGCGGTTCGGGACGCCGCCCTCAACGCCATGGCTGCGCTGGTGGCTGAGCGCGGGCTGGTCTCGCTGACGATGTCGCAGATCGCCGAGCGCGCCGGCGTCGGGCGCGCGACGCTGTACAAGTACTTCCCCGACGCCCAGGCCGTCCTCACCGCGTGGCACGAACGCCAGATCAACGCACATCTCGACCAGCTCACCGCGGCGGCACAGCCGACCCAGCCTGCCGTCGTACGTCTGCGAGCCGCCCTTCAGACCTTCGCGCAGATCCAGTACCACTCGGCGCGCCACCATGGCAGTGAGCTCGCCGCACTACTGCATCGCAGCGAACACGTCGACCGCGCGCAGCAGCGGTTACGGGAGTTCATGCAGAACCTGATCGCCGAGGCCGCCCGGGACGGGGATCTTCGTGACGACGTGGCGGCCGAGGAGCTGGCCTGCTACTGCCTGCACGCCCTCACCGCGGCCGGCGCGGTCGACAGCCATGAGGCGGTCCACCGCCTGGTCGCCGTCACCTTGGCCGGGCTGGGCGCTCAGCGTCGGCCGTAATCCGCCGGGCGGTCGAACGGCAGGTGCACCATTCAGGCACTCCGCCGGGCGGTGAAGACGGTGAGCTTCGTCAGCTCCTGGCGCTCTACCAGCGGGAAGACCCGCTCCAGCGCGTGGCGAATTCGATTGAGTTTCTGTGAGGGCAGGGAGTTCTTCCTGGCGATCGCAGAAGGCGCCCTTCCGCCATGCCAGGCGATCAGCAGGATGCCGCCCGGCCGGAGGATCCGGTGGAGCTCGCGCACACCCGCGTCGAGGTCCGGCCACATGGCTACATTGTTGAGCGACACGACCCGGTCGAAGCTCTGGTCAGCCTGGGCGGTGTCATCCGCGGTGCCGGGCTCCAGCCGCACCCGGCCGCGCGAGAGGGCTGCCGCGTTATGCCGCGACGCCATGGCCAGCATCTCGGCGGACGGATCGACGCCGCAGATCGCCTGCGCCGAGGTCTCCAGGTCCAGCGCGCGGATCAGCGCGCCCGGTCCACAGCCAACCTCGCAGACGTGGTCGCCTTTCTGCACGTCGAGGAGTCCGAGCAATTCCCCCGGATCGCTCAGCCGCAGCATCAGCCACCCCGCTATCCGCCCTGGAAGACCGGTGGGCATGGCGAACGGGGACCGAACCGGGCCGTCGAAGGCCCAGGACGAGATCGATGGCGTCCTCATGCCGACCAGGCTCTCGGTTCAAGCGGCCTTGAAGTCAAATGGAGCCATGGAGTCCATCCCTATCGGTGAGGCCGCCGGTCGCTTCGGCCTCAACCCATCCACACTGCGCTACTACGAAGAACGCGGTCTGGTACGGCCGGGCGGGCGCGAACGCGGGCGTCGGATGTACGGGCCGGAGGAGCTGCGCCGCCTTGCCTTCGTGCATTTGGCCAAGCGGCTGGGCATTTCCCTGGATGTGGCGGCCGCGGTACTCGATCAGCCCCGGGAACGATGGCGGCACGACACGAGCCGGCAGATACAGCGGCTGGACGACCTGATCGTACGGGCTCGGGCGGCGCGCGAGTTCCTTACGTACACGCTCGACTGCCCTGCCGAGCATCCCGCCTGTGAATGCCCCCACCTGCTCGCGGTGCTGGACGAGCTGGTCGGGGGCACCCCCTTCGACCGCCTCGTGGCGAGCCTGTCCGAGGGTCGGTAGGCCCGATCCGGCAGGCCCGTGGCGGAGCGTCACGGGCCTGCCGGTAAAGGGGCCGCTCGAAGCGGGGCAGGCGCACCCAGTCGCTGACGACGAATCTCTTGAACCGAAGAGATGCGGCAGACGAATCTCCTATTGGAGATAGGTGAACCGAGGACGATGCCGCTGCTTCCTGCGCGCACCTGTGTTCACCGGTCTGGACTGATGCGTCCCGCATTGGATGCGTAAGTGACACATGTCTACTAAGGTGCGTCGTAGTTCGGCCCGGCCTCAGGAAGAGGACTCGGACGTGCCGGACGTCGCGGACCGCGGCCAGCGGGCCATGAAGCGGTCACGCAGGTCCGAGACGTGCCTCGCGACAGGTGAAAGAGCGGAGAAGCGTGGGACGTAAGCCTGAGGCGCCGCTTTCGCACATCCTTTTACGGCTAGCCGGGGCGCTGGCCGCTGTCGCCGGAATGCTGATGCCCTCGGTCGTCCTTGCTGCGCCGAAGCCGACCCCGAAGGAGCTCAAGGCTCAACTCGCCCGCCTGAACGAGCAGGCGGAGAAGCTCACCGAGCAGTACAACGGCCGGCGCGTGGAGCTGGCCGCGGCGAAGCGTGAGTCGCGGCGGCTGAACACCGAGGCCGCACGGATCGAGCAGCGATACGCGCAGGTACGGGAGGCTACCCGTGCGCTCGCCAACACGAGTTACATGAATGGGTCCCTCGCTTCACCCTCCCTCGCCATGGCCGGAGGAGACCCCCGGGCAGTATTGTCCGCCGCCTCGCTCACTGCGCAGTTCTCTCAGCAGTGGGGGATGCAGTTGAAGGACGCGCTGCGACTGCAGGACCAGGTCGAGCAGGCACGTGAGCGCGCGAACGCGCACAAGAAGCAGCTCGGAAACCTGGTGAGCGACCTGGCAGGGAAGAAGCAGCGCATCGAGAAACTCATCGAAGAGGTGAAGGCCAAGATTGAGCAACTCGGCCCGCCTCCCGTCGCCGACCTGCCGACGGTGTCCGTCGAGGGCCAGGGCAAAGCCGCCGAGGCCGCGCGATGGGCGGTCAGTCAGGTCGGCAAGCCCTACGTGTGGGGAGCCGCCGGCCCGAACAGCTTCGACTGTTCAGGCCTGATGTTGTGGGCGTACTCGAAGGTCGGGATCAACCTGCCCCACTACACGGGAGCCCAGTGGCAGTTGGGGACACGCGTCCCCAGCATGGACCAGCTTCAGGTGGGGGACATCGTCTTCTTCTATTCCGACCTTCACCACAACGGCATGTACGTCGGCGACGGCATGATGGTTCACGCCCCGCAGACGGGAGACGTGGTGAAGATCGTCAGCATCAAGACGCGCCCCTTCATGGGCGGCGTACGGCTGGTCTCTTGAACGTCACCGGTAGCCGTTCTCGTCAGGGGCGGCCTGCCGAGCCGAGGAACAGCGGTATCGCAAGGAAGAGCCGCCCCGCCTTGGCCCGCCTATCCTGCTCGGCGATCCACATGTCGGCCTGCTCTCGGTCGAGCGCGCCGGCCGCGCAGGCTCCCTCGGCGATGCCCGAGAGCATCGGCAGCATGGCGGCGTCGGTGAAGATGCCGGTGCGGACCTCTATCGACACGTCCTCGAAGCCGGCGTCGAGCAGGAGATTGCGGTAGCGGCGAGCGGCGCGAGGATTCGGAACCGTGTCCGCGCGTGCCTGGACGATGGTGCGGGTGATCGCGGGAGTGTCCGAGTCGATGATGAAGCTCTCCCAGTCCTGGCCGATCAGGGCGATTCGCCCGCCGGGTGTGAGCACGCGGAACGCTTCACTGAGCGCTTTCGCCGGGTCGTCGAGCTCGTGGTACACCTTGTCGGCGCGGTAAGCCGCCACAGAGCCGTCCGGCAGGGACAGCTCGTAGGCGTCGCCCACCCTCAGGTCCAGATCCGGCCGGCGTCGACGGCCCTCATCGATCATCTGCACGCTCGCGTCGATGCCGAGGGCTTGGGCGCCACGCTCGTTCATCTCCGCCACGGCGCGGCCGGTACCGCACCCGACGTCGACCGCTGGGATTCCGGGGGCGATGTGAAGTAGTTCGTAGGTTCGGGCACGGAGGGCTGCCGCGCCAGGGGATGCGTCGGCTGCGTCGAGCAGCCGGATGAGCCGGTTGAGATCTTCGGCTGGCACACGGGGCATCTCGTCGTCGGACATGCGCCCCACCATGCGACTTGATGTCGACATGAAGTCAAACTCGAACCCTCCGGCGATGAGCATCGGACAGGTGGCGGAACACTTCGGCCTGGCCACGCATGTCCTGCGCCACTGGGAGGCCGTCGGCCTGCTGGAGCCGGCGCGGATCGAAGGCGATCGCCGCCGGTATGGTCCCCATGACCTCTACCGGATCGCGGTCGTCCTGCGGGCGAAGGAAGCTGGGTTCGGGCTCGACGACATCCGGGAGATGATCGCGGCCAGGGAGCCGTGGGCGGAGATCAGTTCGGGGGGACGATTTTCAACGCCTGCCGAAGCGCCTCCGCCTCCGTGGGGGTCAGCTCGGCGAGGAAGTGGACGAACGCCGCCGCCTGGTTGTTGCTCGTCGCCAGCGCTCCGCGCATCAGACGAGCCGTGTACGCCTCGCGCGAGGCCACGGCCTCGTAACTGTAGGCGCGGCCCTCCAACCGACGGCGCAGCCAGCCCTTGCCGTGCAGGGTGTCCATCACCGTCATCACCGTGGTGTAGGCGATGTCGCGGCTCTTCTGGAGCTCGGTCAGCACCTCGCGTACGGACACAGGCCGGCCGAGAGCCCAGACGCAGTCCATCACCGCGGCCTCGAGCTTGCCGAACTCGCGCACGTCTCCTCCGCCTTCGTCCTTCCTAGGTAAGGTAGTAGATCAGGCCTGGCGCGACAAAGCGGTCACCGAGTCTGGACCCCCATCGTAGGCAGTGGCAGTCGATCAACCACTGTCCCCGGGATGCCGCGACGGGATCAGCGGTGTCTCCCCAGCGCTCACGATCACACTATCCCTGTTTTCCCCCGCGAACCTTCGACCTGCCGCCCGATCCCGATTCCGCGTAAAGCGGGGTGGCAGTTCAAGGCGTACGTGGCAACCGCGCTGTCGGATGTCTCCCGGCCCTGTCCTCCAGTCGGCATCATGGCTCGCCTCTGCTGCCTCCGGCCTCGGTGGACGATCATGGTTGAACATCACCGATGGCCCGGCACTGGTATCGCCGGAGGCCATCATGGTCACTAGTCCGGATAGTAGTGAGTGCTTAGGAAGGCATTGCCAGGTGGTGCGGGAAGCGCCTGGATCGATGGGTAATGTGTCCACTGTGACGACGGACGGTGTGGCGTGCAGGCTCGCTCCACTGAGCGGGCTGCTCCTGCTTGCCGCCGTCCTGTGCGGTCTACTGGCCATGCACGGACTGCAGCCCTCACCTGGGCCTCTTCCCACTCCCAGCGTCCTGGCCCTGCACTCCGCCCAAACCGATCATTCGGCGATGCCGATGGCCGGAACGCGCGACCGGCACGGCGACACGCCCGGCTCTCCCCACCAGGGTCACGGCGGCGGCCAGGTCTGTCTCGCCCTCCTCCTGGCCGGGTCGGTCCTACTACTTCTCCTCGTCATAGTGGGTGCAGGCCGCTTCGGTGCCCCGCCAAGTCGGCTCTTCTTGCAGTCGTTCCTCCCCCGCGGGCCCACCGCCCGTCCCAGAGGTCCGACCCTCGCGCAACTCTGTGTGATCCGGGTGTAGAAGGCGCACTCGACGGCCTGCCTCGCCGTCGAGCCCCAGCGACCTGCCTGTACCTACACACGGAGAGTGTTCACCCATGAAGCGTCTTGCCGTTCCCGCCGCCCTGCTCGGAGCCGGCCTGCTGGTCAATGCCTGCGGCTCCACGGACACCGCCGCCCACGACATGTCCGCCACGTCGTCGATGTCCGCGATGCCTGCCGAATCACCGGCTCCTGCCACCAGCCCGGCCGCGTACCACAACGACCGGGACATATGGTTCGCGCAGATGATGATCCCGCACCACCGCCAGGCCCTTGAGATGGCGAAGCTGGCCGAGGACCGCGCCGCCGGCGGCAAGGTCAAGGAGCTGGCCAAGCAGATCGAGGCCGCCCAGGATCCTGAGATCCAGACGATGACCGGCTGGCTCGAAAGCTGGGGTGTTCAGGTTCCCGACGAGGACGGCATGCCAATGGACCATATGGACCACGGCATGCCCGGCATGATGTCCGGCGAGGACATGAAGAAGCTCGAAGGACTCAAGGGCGCCGCCTTTGACAAGGCGTTCCTGACGATGATGATCCAGCACCATGAGGGCGCCATCACCATGGCCAAGGAGGAGCAGGGAGCCGGCGTCTACGAACCGGCCAAGCAGATGGCCGACGCCATCATCGCCGGCCAGTCCGCGGAGATCAGCACCATGAGGAAGCTCCTGCAGTAGGACTCCCGGCGGGTGGGCGACGGTGGCCGTCGCCCACCCGTTCCTCGGATCCCAGGCGCGAGAAGGTGAGAACTGGGAATGATCGCCGCAATCATCGCCTTGGCCGGATGCGTGTTCCTGCTCGGGCACCTCGCGGGCCCCATGCTGCTGCGCGCGCGATGGTCCGCGGGGTTGCCCGGCACCGCCGTAGCACTGTGGACCGCCGCTCTCGCCGGCACCACGCTGGCCCTGACCGGGCTGACCGCTATCGCACTCGTCTGGCCCTCCACTCCCGGTCACCGGCTCGTCGACTGGCTCGCCGACTGCCTGCCGGAGGACGGCCATGCCATATCCCCGGTGGCGGCACTCGGGACAGTTCTGCTCCTCGCGGCGGGGATCACCTCCCTCAGCCTGGCCGTGCCCAGGGTGGTCCGGACCGTCCGGGAACGCCGCGAGCACCGGCAGATGCTCGACGTGGTCGCGGGGGATCTCGCCGGGACACCGGACGTCCGCGTGCTCGAGCACCCCATGCCGATGATCTACTGCCTGCCGGCGCGAGAACGGCCCATCGTCGTGACCACAGGCGCGCTCGACCGGCTCGGCCCGGCCGAGATGGAGGCGGTGCTGGCCCACGAGCGCGCGCACCTGCGGCAGCGGCACCACCTGGTCCTGATGCTGGCCGACGCACTGCGCGCCGCGGTTCCCTGGCTCGGCACGCTACGGCTCGCGCACACCACCCTGCCCGGCCTGCTGGAACTGGCCGCCGACGATCAGGCGGCGCACCACCACGGAAGGGCTCCACTCATCGGTGCGCTACAGAAGCTCTCAGTCGCGTCGTGCTCCGTGGGTGCCCTGGCCGTCAACCCCGCCACCACGCACATCGCCAGGCTGAGAATCGCCCGGCTGACCTCTCCGCAGACGCCTCCACTGCTGCCTCACGTCAGATCCCTGTCGTGGTTCGCCGTCGCCGCCGCGGTCGGCGTCCCCGCCGTACTGGTGACCCTGGGCATGATGATGCTGCCGCTTCCTTGCTGAGTGTCTTCGGCAGGCATGCCATGACCTTCCCATTCGTCCCAAGGTGATCCCGAATGCCCGCGAGATGAGGATTGCCCGCCGGGCGGATCCGCAGCAGCACCGACAACAGCGCCACATGGACGGACGGCGCACAACTACAGGGCAGCGGCCAGACCTTCTCCGAGGCCTACAGGCCCTTCCGCGCCTGACAGCCCCTGCGACCGCGCTTCGTCGGCACTCATCTGCCGCCCGGCGTCGAGTTCCGGCGTGTCGCTTCGCCGGGTGCCGCTCATCGCAATGCTTGCCAGATACCCCCTAGGGGTATTAACCTCGGACGAGTAACGAGGCCCACCTACATGTGCCGGAGTCGTCATGACCGAGCAGCACCACCACGACCAGATGGAGCATGAGCACGGCGAGCACCCGCCGACTCTGGATCACGCAGCCCATTCGCATCACAGCGCCGTCGGAACGAAAGCGTCCTGGCGGACGGCCGCGTCCGCGACGCTGCACTGCCTGACCGGGTGCGCCATCGGTGAAGTCCTGGGATTGGTGATTTCCACCGCGCTCGGCTGGACCACCGGCCCGTCCGTCGCCTTGGCCGTCGTGCTCGCCTTCTTCTTCGGCTATCTGCTGACCCTGCTCCCCCTCCGTAGGGCTGGAGTGGGCTGGGCCGGCGCGATCAAGTTGGCGCTGGCGGCCGATACCGTTTCCATCATCGTCATGGAGATCGTGGACAACGGCGTCATGATCGCCATCCCAGGCGCCATGGCCGCTACTTTGACGTCCGCGCTGTTCTGGGGCGCCCTGGCGCTTTCCCTGCTCGTCGCCTTCTTGGTCACCACGCCGATCAACAAGTGGATCATTGGCAAGGGCAAGGGACACGCCGTCGTCCACGCCTACCACCACTGAGCTGCGGTGCGCGCGGAGTGTTCGGTCAGGCCGCGGTCATGGGCCCCCGGATGTTGTCTCGGTGTCCATCACCTGCTGCCCCGCGAGGACAGGTGTGCACCGAGGCCGCCGGCGATGGCGGTGCGCGGCGGAATCCCGGCCCTTGCGCCGGCGGGCCGGCGCCTCGGGCGAGACGCCGGCAGGGCGAGCGCCCTCCCCCCGCCCTCCCCCCGCCGGCCGCCCGCCGTACGGCTTTCGCGGGCCGTGACCACGGCTGAAGCCCAGGTCCTCAGTGCGCGTGCGGCCCTGCGACGTGGTGTGGTCTGCCGCGTGGGACCAGGACCAGGGTGACGAGGGCGCCGAGGGCGGCGCTGACGGCGCACACCGTGAAGGCCGTTCCGAAGCCGGTGATCGTGCCGGTCTCGATACCGGCGGCTGCGATGGTGGAGACGACGGCGACGCCGACCGACCCGCCGACCTCGTGGAAGGTGTTGACCACGCCGGATGCAAGGCCGGCCTCCTGATGAGAGATGTAGCCGAGCGCGGAGGTGGTGGCCGCGACGAACACCGCGCCGAGACCGGCGGCAGCCACGGCGAAGCCGGGGACCAGGACCGCCCAGACGTCGGCCTCGGCGGACAAGCCGGTGAGCAGCCAGGAGCCGACGGCGGCGAGCGCCAACCCCGCGGCGGCGATCGGACGGCTGCCTGTGCGCCCGACGAGACGGCTGCCGACGTGCGCACCGATTCCGGTGGCCACCGCGACGGGCAGGAACATGAGGCCGGTGCCGAGGGCGGTGTAACCGCGTGCGTGCTGCAGGTAGACGGAACCGAGGAAGAAGAAGCCGATCAGCAACGCGCTGGCGACCAGCATGAGGAAGGCACCCGCGAGAACGGGACGCCGTGTGAGCATGCGAACGTCCATCAGCGGCGCGCGAACCCGCCCTTCGACGATGGCGAACCCGGCGTACAGCGCCAGGGCGGCGATCAATGCCACGAGCGTCGCCGTCCCGCCCCAGCCGGCGTCGCCCGCTTTGACCAGTCCGTAGATGAGGGAGGCGGTCGCCCCGGTGACCAGCAGCGCCCCGAGTAGATCGATCCGGCCCCGCTGAGCCTGGCGTGCCGGGGCCGGGACGGTGAACGGCAGGGCGACCAGCACCACGACGCCGACAGGGACGTTGATGAAGAACACCCATTCCCAGCCGGGGCCGGCCGTGATCGCGCCGCCCAGGATGACTCCCGCCGCCGATCCGACGCCGCCCAGAGCGGCCCAGACGCCCAGCGCCTTGTTGCGCTCGGCGCCGTGGAAGGTGGTGGTGACGATGGACAGCGCCGCCGGCGAGAGCAGGGCCGCTCCGACTCCCTGCGCGACACGACCGGCGATCAGCACCGGTCCGCTCGCGGCCAGGCCCGTCCCAAGGGACGCGAGGGTGAAGACGGCGAGACCGGCCAGCAGGGTCCGTCGAGCGCCGAGCCCGTCCGCGAGCCGGCCGCCCAGCAGCATCAGCCCTCCGAAGCAGAGGGTGTAGGCGGTGACCACCCACGTGAGCGTTTCGCGGTCCAAGTGAAGGTCGGCGCTCATGCTGGGCAGCGCGACGTTCACGACGGTGACGTCGAGGATCAGCATGAACTGGGCCAGGCACACCAACGCGAGGGCCGCCCAGCGGCGCCTGTCAGGTGGGGCCTCGGGATGTGCCTGCACGGCGTGCGGATGGTGAGCAGAGACGGGATGGCTCACGAGCGACCTCCGGAAGGGGACGTGAAGGCTGCACGACGAACCCAAGCGCAGCGGATAAGTCGAGCAGTTATGTACGGGTTAGCGCGGCTCAATCACGAGGGTGGGCGGGACAACCATGGCGACTCCCGGCTCGAGGTCGGGCGGCGTGGGCGCGACGTCCGGCGCGAACCTGGGTGCAGATCACCCCGAGCAGGAACAGCGGGCCTCCGGTCCACCCGGTCACAGCCGAGAGCCGCCGCAGTGAGCGGACCACTTGGCGATCCCGCATGTCCCGCGGTATCTGCGGAACTGCCACGATTCCACCCCCCCTGCATGAGAGTTGTACGATGCAACTCTTAAGAGAGGGTAGCGATCAGAGTTGTACGTTGCAACTATGGAGGATCTGTGCAGCAGGAACCGACACCCGACGGCCTGGAAGCGCTCCTGATGGAGCTGGTCATCGAGATGGGCCTTCAGCGGGGCGACGCACTGGTGCCGGATCTGGCGATGACTCTCTCCGAAGGACTGGCCCTCCTGGAGATCCGGCACACCGGCCCGGTGCCGCAGCAGCACATCGCCGACCGTCTACGCCTGGAGAAGAGCAGCGTCAGCCGCCTTGTCGCGGGGCTGGAGCGCAAGGGCTGGCTCGTCCGGGAACGCGATCAGGCGAACCGTCGCTACTACCGCCTCATGCTGAGTGACGCCGGTCGTGCCGTCGTGGCACGAATGTCAACGCACCTGCACGAGCGTCACGGCCAGGTGCTCATGAGGCTTTCGGGCGCCGAACGCTCCGCTCTGGCCGTGGCGCTGCCCGCTCTCACCCGTGCTCTGCGTGAGACCACCGCCGCAGCGGCCACGTGAGGAGCTCGCTGGTCACGATGCCGGACGTGGCATCCATCAGTTCCGAAGCACCACCACAGGCGTGGGGACGACGGATAACGGCGGCAGGTCGGGAACGGAGAGTCGGCCGATCGACAGCCGGCCGGGCCTGGCCGCTTCCTCCGCTCCGTTAAGGGTCAGGAACAGCGGCAGCCCCACGGCCAGGCCCAGCGCCGACAGGATCGCAAGACACACCGTGCTCGGATCGAACGGCGAGTGGGAGCCGGCGTTGTGCGTGGACGAGTCGCTGCCGGAGGAGCTGTGATGCGGGGTGGCAAGCCCAGCGTCGGCCGTATGCGTTGTCATGGCCGCCGACATCGACATCGCGCCGGAGTCATCGTGCTCATGCCCGAGCGTGTGCATGGCGGCCACGCCTGTCACGAGGATCATCAGCAGCATCGCGCGGAGAAGCGCTGCTACTGGTCCCCGGGCCGCCATCATGTCCTCCAGGGTCGATAACTCCTACCAGCGATAGTAGTGCCCCTTGTGTCCGGCGACGGTTCCTTTTCCTCGGAACGCAACTCGAGCCGGCTCCACGCTGCCGAAGAGGCGATATCGAAGGGGAACGTCAGACGACCTCGCTCCACGGCAGCCCCCAGCGTGGTGTCGATACCGCTTGAACTGGCCGACCACTTGCTTGACCCGCAAGCGCCTGATCAACGAATTAGGACAGACGGGTCGTTTTGCTACCAGATGTCACAGAGCACTTCTACTAAGAGTGACAGTAGGCTCAATTGATTACTAAATAGCCAGAATGTCTGTTTGTGGACTTTCGGAGAGGTAATCAATGAGTCGCCTGGAGTGGTCACTTCACGTCTACGAGTGGCATTTCCATGCGCATTGAATTCTCGGTAATCCATCAGGGAGACAATGAGATGCTTGTATTCCGTAACATCATCGCCGGCATCGCGGCCAGCACCGCTATGGCCGGCAGTGCTGTCTGCCTGGGCGCTCTCACCTACGCCGGTCCCGCCAGTGCCATGACCGTACACAGCTCCGGCAGCTGTCAGTGCAGCGGCAGCCAGTCCGGCAGCTGTCAATGTGCCGATTGCGGCTGCGATGGTTGCGAGTTCGACGACTGACTCGTCGCGGCCAGGTGACCTTCAGATAGCCCCTGCAAATGGGGGCGAAAGGTTGCCCCTGAAGGTGAAGGAGGGCTCCGGCGAGCCACGGCTCGCCGGAGCCGCACTCGCATCGAATCTTTTCGATCACGCCACGAGCAAAGTCGAATCCGAACTCGCCGCCTCCCCCATCGCGCAACTCTCCCCGCGGCCCGAGGTCGTCGATCGATCGGGGCACGATCTCCTCCAGCGCCACCGGCTGAAGCGACAGTCCGAGCACTCCGGCCTGCAGCCGGCTCATGTCGAGAGGGTTCGCGACGAGGCGGTCGAGCTTGTAGAGCGACTCGTCCGCCGTGGCGAGCAGCTCCTCGCGATCGTCCGCAGACCAGTCGACGTCGGTGGTGGCGCCCAGGCTCTCCACGGCCGCACGCGCCGTTGCGAGCGGGGTGCGCAGGTCGTGGCTGACGGCGGCCAGCAAAGCGGTGCACATCATGTCCGCCTCCGCCAGTGGTTTGGCCTTCTCGGCCTCTCACGCAGACGCTCCTGTCGCCCGAAGACACGCCCCGGCTCGCGGCGATCCATCAACATCGCGTCAGCTTTCCGCGGCGCGGCGTCCGGATTCCGTAGCGATGGCGTTCCCGCTGGTCGCGTGGACTCTAACGTCGCCTTCGTAGAGTCCTCTGGAAGGCATGACATGCTCGAAGATCCGTTATATGTGCCGGTTCGCCGCAGTTCGTTCTCCCTGGCGCTACGCCTGTTCCGGACGGCCGCGGGCAAGCGGACGGCCGTGGCCTTCACCTCACCGCTCCAACTGATGAAGGTGCTGGGCAGCGACCAGAGCTGGATCCGCCTGAGTGAGCCCGCGCTGCGGAGCATGATCAATGAACTCGGCGTGATCGGCATCGTGATCGACCCCGCCGGCACGATGAGCCGGCCGATCTCCAGGACCGCGTGATGTGCATCCTCCGACAGAACCTCACCGACCACGATGACCGATTCGTGGAGCCGCCGACGGCCGGGAACCCGCTTTCCAGCGGACAGGAGCACCCCTGCGGTCTCCGGCGCGACCTCGACCGGCAGGACCTGCGGTACGGCGAGGAACGAGCCGCGGAAACGGCACCGGAGCGACACGCGTCAAGCCCTCGTAGGGATAGCGACGGAAGGCGTCAAGGTCGCGTATTGATCAGCCGGAACGGCCCTGGAAGTGGCGGATGATTGGGGCGTTTCCCCTGGTAGGAGGACTGATGTCCGCGACGCTCACCCCTACCGCGACCTCCGCGGCGAAGGAGCCCCCTGATAGCGGCGAAAAGCACCGGCTGTCAGTGATCGGCGGTCTTGCCGCTCTTTCCCTGGACCCGTTGGCCTCGGTGGCGTACGGCCCCGAGGCGATCGTCATCGTCCTGCCGGCGGCGCGGGGCTGGGGTTCACCATCCCGGTCACCCTGACCATCGCCGGGCTGCTGGGCGTGCTGACCTTCTCCTATCGTCAGGTCATCGCCGCCTTTCCCGAGGGCGGCGGCGCGTAAGGCGTGGCGAAGACCTATCTCGGACGCAGGGCGGCGCTGGTCGCCGGGGCGAGCCTGATCGTCGACTACGTGCTCAACGTGGCCGTCTCGGTGGCCGCGGGGGTCGCGGCGCTCACCTCCGCGTTCCCCGAGCTCCTGCCGTTCACGGTCTTGTTGTGTCTCGGCGTGCTCGCCCTCGTCACCGCGATCAACCTGCGCGGCATCGCGCACAGCGCGCGGGCGTTCATCGGCTTCGTCGAGGACTGGCAGCGCTGGGATCCCGGCGTGGAGCTTGTGCAGGTGTCCGGCGCTCACCGACGCCTCGACGAGCCCCTGGTGGAATACCTCAGAAACGTCCCCGAGCCACACGTCTTCGTCCCGATCGCCGAAGTCGAACCCAGCGCGCATGGCAGCGGCTGTTGCAGAACCAGCGCGGCGCCGTCCTCGCCCCGGCGTTGCGCTGCCACACCGACACGGTTGTCTGCCGCATGCGCTTCCGGCTGGGTTCGCCGACGGCCGACCCGGTCGTCGCCACGCGTTGAGGCCTTACGTTGAGAGGCGGTGACCAGCACTACTAGCCGACGTGGACGTGGGGTCTGCGCTCGAGGTCCGGCTCCGCCTTGCGCAGCACCTCCCGGGTGAGCGGGGGCACGTCGCCGCCGCCGAACACCAGGTAGCGCAGCATGGCGAGCACCGGGTTCCCCTCGGCCCAGTGGAAGTAGATGTGCGGCACCGCACCGGTGCGGTCGCGGAGGTGGAGCAGGAGCGCGGCCAGCGAGTTCGGCACGGCCGAGCTCTCGATCCGCAGGATCTTGTACCCGTAGCGCTCCTCGCCCCGGACGTGCAGTCGTGACGAAGCTGGAGAAGATCAGGAAGACGCTCATGACGAGCGCGGCCACGGTGAGCAGCCGCTTGGTCCCCTTGATCCGCTGCCGTACGTCGCCCCTGACCATCGGCATCACGGCGACGCCGGTCTCGAAGCCCGACATGCCCAGCGCGAGCTTCGGCATGACCAGCAGCGACAGACCGATCATGGCCAGCGGGCCGCTGTAGCCGGCGTCCAGTGCGTGCGTCCAGTCGACGACCACCTGGGGTGCCTGAAGTACGTGGACGATCGAGGTGACCACGACGACGGCGTTGAGCGCGAGGTAGACGAGGACGAGGATCACCGCGATGCCGATCGCCTCGGTGAAGCCCATCAGGAACACCCCGCCGAGCAGGGCCAGCAGGAACAGTGTGACGGGCACCCGCTGCCCCTCGAGCCAGTGCGGCGCGAACGGGTTCTCCAGGATGTGCGCGGTGGCGTCGGCGGCCGACAGCGTCATGGTGATGACGAAATCGGTGGCCGCGAAGCCGAGCAGGGCCAGGACGAACAGCTTGCCCCACCACTGCGGCGCCAGCTTCTCCAGCATCGCGATCGAGCCCTGGCCGTACGGGCTCTCGGCGGCCACCCGGCGGTAGACCGGCAGCGCGCCCAGCAGCGTGAGCGCGACCAGGAAGACCGTGGCGAGCGGAGACAGGAACCCGGCCGCGAGCGCCGCGATCCCCGGCTGGTAGCCGAGCGTGGAGAAATAGTCCACACCCGTCAGGCACATCACCCGCCACCACGGGTGCTTCGCGTGCGGCCCGTGCTCGATCTCCTTGCGATCGGTCTGGAGACCCTCCAGCAACCAGGCGCGCACCGGACCTGTCGGCGTGGCGACAGAACGCCCCAACGGTGACCGGCCGCTCCTCACAGGCAGCCGAGGTCCCCTGGTCCACGCCGGGGGCAGCCCTGGAGTGTGGCGCATGTCAATCGGGCGTCAGATTCGGCGGGCCCGCCGTAGGAATCGCGTCAGGATCGCCCGCTTGTGGGCTGACCCGTGCTTAGCGTGTCGTGTGTCCCATTTACGGGTTGTTCGCCGGTTCAGCGCGGCAGGACCGTTCAGGAGGCGGTGTGCGGTGAGATCTCTCGACGACGTCGACAGGTCGCTGCTCCAGGCGCTTGCACGAGACGGCCGCGCTCCGGTGCGGGCCCTCGCCCGCGACCTCGCGCTCGGCGACAGCACGGTCTCCGTCCGGTTGCGCAGGCTGCGCGACAGCGGCGCGCTGGCCGCCGTCCGTGTCGAGGTGGACCCGGCGGCGTTCGGCCGCCCGATCCAGGCGGTCGTACGCGTCCGGCTGCGCCACGACGTGACATGCGGAGCCTACGAGCAGAGGTTGCGTGAGATGCCCGCGGTGTTGAGCGCGCTGGTCCTGCTCGGCGACGCCGACATCGAGGTACGGGTGGCCTGCCGGAGCATGGACGACCTCGAACTTGCGGTGGCGACGCTCCGCGACGCGGGCGCCGACACCACCTGCACCCAGATCGTGACCCGTACGGTCACCGGACTCGGCCAGGCGATCCTGGCGGAGAGAAGAACGAGATGAGCCTGCTGATCACACCTCCGCGTACGACGGAGACGGCCGGCGGCCCCTGGCCGGCCACCGCGCGCTTCGGCGCCGACGGGCATGCGGAGGTCGGCGGCGTCGACCTGATGGAGGTGGCCGGGCGCTTCGGCACCCCGGCGTACGTCATGGACGAGGCGGACGTGCGTCTGCGCTGCCGCGCCTACCGCGCCGCGCTGCCCCGGGCCGAGGTCGCGTACGCCGCCAAGGCGTTCTGGTGCCGGGCCATGGCCGCCTGGGTCCGGTCCGAGGGGCTCGCCCTCGACGTGTGCAGCGCGTCGGCCGCATCGTCGTCGACGACCTCACCGAGATCAACCGCCTCGCCGCGCTCGTCCCCGCCGGAATGCGGCAGAAGGTGCTGGTGCGGGTGATTCCCGACATCGAAGCCGGGGAGCATGCCGCCATTCGCACGGGCGGCGAGGACCACAAGTTCGGGCTGTCGATCGCGGCCGGTGTGGCGAGGGAGGCGGTCAACCGGATCCTCCGCCAGCCGCGCCTGGAGCTGGTCGGCCTGCACTGCCACCTGGGATCCCAGATCGCCGCCGCCGAGCCGTACGAGCAGAGCGCGCGGGTGCTGGTGGAGCAGCTCGCGCGGATCCGCGACGCGCACGGAGTGACGCTGCCCCAGCTCGACCTCGGCGGCGGTCACGCGATCGCGTACACGAGCGGGCAGAGCGGCCTGGCTCCCTCACAGCTCAGCTCGCTGGCCGCGACCGTCGAGAGGCGCTGTGCCGGCATCGGCCTGCCGGCGCCGCGGCTGACCGTCGAACCCGGACGGGCCGTCGCCGGGCCCGCCGGCGTGACGCTCTATCGCGTGATCGCCGTCAAGAAGGGGCTGCGCCGCACGTACGTCGCGGTCGACGGAGGCATGAGTGACAACCCCCGGCCCGCTATGTACGGCTCGCGGTACGAGATGCGCGTGATCGGCCGGGCGACGCACGAGGGCGAGCGCGACTTCACCGTGGTCGGCCACCACTGCGAAAGCGGAGACACGCTGGCCGAGGACGCCGCGCTCCCCGCCGACATCCACCCCGGAGACGTGCTCGCCGTCGCCGCCACCGGCGCCTACAACCACTCGATGGCCTCGACGTACAACATGACCGGGCGCCCGCCGGTCGTCGCCGTGAGCCGGGGCAAGGACCGCCTCGTCGTTCGCCGCGAGGGCCTCGACGATCTGCTGCGCCGCGACGTCGGCCTCTGAGAACTCGTGGGGAAGATCGTGCACGTCTCGTCGACGGAACGCGTCCTGACGGCGGCGCTGCTGACCATCGTCGCCTGCGCGACCAGCGCGATCGTCAGCGCGCTCCTGATCCACGACGCGGACGCCTACACCGACGGCCACCGGCGGGTGACCGCCCACGTTGTACGGGTGCTCCGGACCCCCGCCGCCGCGGCCCGGTCCGCTGCTCTGCCCACCACGGTGGCGGAGGTCGTCTGGACCGGCCGGGACGGCCGTTCCCACACGGGCAGAACGGTGACGACCTCCGGGCACCAGGCGGGGGACCGGCTGGCCCTGTGGGTCGACGCCGGGGAGGACCCGGCCCCCGGCCCCTCGCCGACCGCCGTGGTCGTCGTGGTCGCTCTGCTGGCGGGACCGGCCGCGGCCGGCGGCCTCTGGACCGCAGGCCACCTCGTGCGGTCGGGGCGCCGTGCATGGACCGCGCGGCGTGCCGTGGCCGGGTGGGAAGGTGAATGGCGGACCATCACGGCCAGAGGGCGCTGAGAGCGGCGACGGTCACAGCCACCCCCGTCTCTTGAACACCATGTAGAGAACTGCCGACGCCAGCATCATGAGGGTCAGGGCGAACGGGTAGCCAAGGATCCAGTGCAATTCCGGCATATGGGTGAAATTCATGCCGTATACCGTGCCGACCAGAGTGGGGGCGAAGAAGATGGCCGCCCAAGCGGATATTTTCTTGATCTCCTCGTTCTGCGTATAGCTGGCCTCCGTCAGACGCTTGACCTCCTCGTTCTGCGCCTGGCCGATGAGCGCGGCCTTGATGGTGAGGGTGGTCTGGTAGAACTCGATCACGCCCTGGAGGTACTCCCGTTCGCCGTCGGCGACCCTCCGTATCCGCTCGAACCGGTCCCCGATCTCCGCCATCAGACGTCTGCCTTCGGGAGACATGCGGGCGAGGCCGGCCATCTCTCCGTAGATCGCGCCGCTCAGCGCACCCATCGTACGCACGGTGAGCAGGCCGTGGCGGGTGCGGAACAGCTCGTCGAGGAACTCTTCGGGGTCGCCCACCTGCCCGCCCGTGACCCGCTGCTCCAGTCGCCACACGTCGCCGGTGACCGCCTCGACGTAGTCCTCCTGGTTGCGGATGAGGGCGGCGACGATCGCGTGGGACAGTTCGAACGCCGAGGCGGGACGCAGCCGCCCCGCCTCGATGCGGGCCAGCACCGCCCGTGTCTCCCGCAGGGCGATCCCGGGCTCGACCGCCGGGTTCACCGGCCCGTGGACGGTTACCAGATAGTTGCGGCCGATGAACTGGTCGAGCTCGATGTAGTGCACGTGCCCCCGCTTCCCCCGCTCGGGGGCGTGCAGAACGACGAACACATGATCCCGGTAGGCGTGCATCTTCGGCACACGGTTGCGTTCGACACAGTCTTTGATCGCCATGGGGTGGAAGCCGAACACCTCCGCCAGCACACCTGCGGCGTCGGTGCCACAGGGGGAGATGTCCACCCACACCAGGCCGTCCTGTCGCCCGAGCAGTGTCGGCAGCTCTTCGACGGGACGCTTCTCGATCCCCTCCTGATTGATCAGGTGAACGTCCATGTGGTCTCAGCGACCTGCCCCTCTTCTGGGCCGGCGGGCGGCCAGCTCGGCTCGGACGAACAGGGCGGCCAGCACGGCCAGCACGGCCGACGGGGCCACGAGCCACAGCCAGCGCTGCGCCCACCAGCCGGCGGTCGGCTGCGCCGGCAGGGTGCCACCCAGCCCTTCGTAGACCCAGAGCACCACCAGGTAAGCGGTCATGTGCCAGAGAAAGATGGTCAACGCGCCCACGTTGAGTGCCACCACCGGCTTCCAGACAGCCGGCCGGCGTAGCAGGCGCTCGGCGGCCGGCGTGACCAGGATCAGCAGCCCGAGTTGAAAGACGGCCAGGGCGGCGATGGCGGCGTTGGTGGGGAAGAGGTTGGATTCGGTGCCGACGGTGCTCACCATCGAGGGGGGGTAGCCCGCTCCCACCGTCAGCGCGACCAGCGCGGCCAGTCCGGCCCCGGCAACCGCCAGCCGCTGCGCCAGCGACCGCCGCCCCAGCTCCCAGCCGCGCCAGGCGTAGCCGAGTTGATGGCAGAACAGCCACACCAGTGCGGCGGTCGCCCAGCCCGCCCAGTCCAGGCCGGCGCCGCGGTGCGCCACGCTGCCGAGGGCGATCAGCAGCACGAGCGCTACCAGCACCCAGGCTCCGTAGCGGGCGTGCAGGCTCGCGGTGATCGGCACCGCGGCGATCAGCAGGCCGTACACGCCCAGGAACCACAGCGGCGTCAGGTAGCCGGGAAACCACTCCCACATCCATCGGTGCGGGCCGGGCAGGGCGGCCGCGATCAGCTCGCCGGCGAGCCAGACCAGGGACCAGACGGCAGTCGGCCAAAGCAGCCGGCGCAGCCGGTCTCGGACGAACCGCCCGGCGGTCGTCCCGCGCGTCTGGGCCCGTCGCCAGCCGACCAGGTTGGCGTACCCGCCGACGAGGAAGAACACCGGCATGATCTGCAGCACCCAGGTGGCCAGCCAGCCACCAGGCACGGCATGGATGGGGTTGGGCATGGTGAGGCTGCCGTCGGCGGTGCGGTGGGTGACCGACAATGTCCAGTGCCAGAGGGTGACGATCAGGATGCACAGCGCGCGGGCGGCGTCGACCACCCGGTCGCGGGACGCCGGCGTGGCCGCCACCAGCCGGTCCAGCGTCGGCCGCTTGTCCGCGACCCGGCCGGTCTGCCGAGGTCGGCGCCTGAGGCTCAGCGGTACAGCTCCTCGATGTCGGCCGCGAAGTCCTTGTGGACCAAGGCGCGCTTGACCTTCAGGGTCGGGGTCAGATAACCGTTCTGTTCGGTCAGGTCGACGGGAAGGATCCGGAACCTGCGGATCGACTCAGCCCGGCTCACCGCCGTGTTGGCCTCGTCCACGGCCGTCTGCAGCGTGGCCAGCAGATCCGGATCGTCGCGAAGCTCGGCCGGGCCGGCCTGCTCGGGCCTGCCGACGGCCCGCTTCCATGACGTCAGCGCCTCGGTGTCCAGGGTGATTAGCGCGGCGGTGTACGGCCGCCGGTCGCCGACGACCACCGCCTGGCTGATGAGCGGGTGGGTGCGCAGGCGGTCCTCGAGCGGCTCGGGGGCGAGGTTCTTGCCGCCGGCGGTGACGATGATCTCCTTCTTGCGACCCGAGATCGTCAGGAACCCGTCCTCGTCCAGAGCGCCGACGTCGCCGGTGCGCAGCCAGCCGTCGGCGGTCCGGCTCTCCCTGGTCGCCTGCTCGTTGCGCCAGTAGCCCTGGAACAGGATCGGGCCCTTGATCAGGATTTCGCCGTCGCCGGCGATCCGGATCTCGACCCCGGGCAGGGGTGGCCCCACCGTGCCGATCTTCATCGCGTGGGGCAGGTTCACGGTCGCGGCGGCGCTGGTCTCGGTCAGCCCGTAGCCTTCCAGCACGGTGATGCCGATTCCCCGGAAGAAGTGGCTCAGCCGTGCGCCCAGCGGCGCTCCGCCGGAGATCGCGTAGCTGACTCGGCCGCCGAGCGCGGCCCGCAGCCTCCGGTACACCAGCCGGTCGGACAGGCGATGTGCCAGGCGCAACCGCCGGCTTGGCCGCCCGTCGTCCAACGCCTGGCTGTAGGCCACGGCGGTCCGGTCGGCCCAGGCGAAGATCCTGCCCTTGCCCCCGGCCCGGGCCCGCTGCTGAGCACCGTTGTAGACCCGCTCGAACACCCTGGGCACCGCCAGCAGGAACGACGGTTTCACAGCGGCCAGGTCCTCGGTCAGCCTGGACTGGTCGGCGCTGTGCGCCAGGCAGATCCCCTGCTCCACGCACGCCACCTGGATCACCCGCGCGAACACGTGCGCCAGCGGCAGGAACAACAGCGTCGAGGCGTCCTGGCCGAAGATCCGCTTCAGGCTGTCGATCGCGATGCGAGCCTCGTACAGCAGGTTGCCGTGGCTCAGCATGCAGCCTTTCGGGCGGCCGGTGGTGCCGGAGGTGTAGATGATCGTCGCCAGGTCGTCGGCCGACACCGCCCGGCGGCGCTCACGTAGCCGGGCGTCGTCCACGTCTCGCCCGTCCTCGCGGAGACGGTCCAGCCCGCCGCCGTCGATCTGCCACACCCTCAGCGGCCCGGACAGGCTCACGGCCGCGTCCTCGACCAAGCGGCGATGCGACTCGCGCTCGACCACCGCGGCGACCGGGCCGGCGTCCTCCAGCACCCAGCGGACCTGCTCGGCCGAGGAGGTCTCATAGATCGGGACCGGCAGCGCTCCCACCGTCCACAGGGCGTAGTCCACCACCGTCCACTCGTAGCTGGTGGCGGCCAGCAGGGCGATCCGATCGCCCGGCCGGATCCCGGCGGCGAAGAAGCCGGCCGCCAGGCTGCGAACGTCGGCCGCGAACCGCCTGGCCGAGACCGGACGCCAACTGCCGGCCGACCGGCGCTGGAACAGGACCATGTCGCCGTCCACCCGGCCGTCGGCGAACACCACGTCGGCGAGCTGGGCGTCTGGGGCGACGGTCACCGGGGACGGGGCCGTATGGACACGCATCGTCCATCTCCCTGCGAGGAAAGGCCAACCAGGCGGGACTGCGGCACCGGGTGCCGCGTGTACGGCGAGAAGCAGCCAATTGTGTTGGTTTCCGCACGTCATCAGGCACAAACGTGGGAGGCCGTACGACGGCGCAGCCCACCGCGTCCCAGACCGATGACCCCAAGCGGAAAACAAGCGACACGTAGACTGACAAAACGCCCACGATCCAGGGAATCACCTGATCAGAGCCCGTGGGGAACCGTAAGCAGGGACATCCAGGTGGATGGAGTCTCTCGTGGCAACCACCGAAACCGGGCGCCGCACCGTCACCGCGGACGTGGTGAACCGGCTCGCCCATCCCACCGACGCCGACATCGCTGCGGTAGACGCGTGGTGGCGTGCCAACAACTATCTGACCGTCGGCCAGATCTACCTGATGGCCAACCCACTCCTACGCGAGCCGCTGGCCGGCGAGCACATCAAGCCGCGGCTGCTCGGACACTGGGGCACCAGCCCTGGCCTGGCGCTGGTGTACGCGCACGCGTCCCGGCTGATCCGGCACACCGGGCAGCAGATGATCTACCTGGCCGGTCCCGGGCACGGCGGCCCGACGCTGGTCGCGGCCGGTTACCTGGAGGGCGCCTACACGGAGATCTACCCGCACATCACCCTGGACGAGGCGGGGCTGCTGCGGCTGTTCCGCCAGTTCTCCACGCCCGGCGGAATCCCCAGCCACGCGTCGGTGCCGACCCCGGGCTCGATCCACGAGGGAGGTGAGCTCGGCTACGTGCTGCTGCACGCGTTCGGCGCGGTGATGGACAACCCGGATCTCATCGCCCTGGCGGTGGTCGGCGACGGTGAGGCGGAGACCGGTCCGCTGGCGGGGTCGTGGAACGGGATCTCCTTCCTGAACCCGGTTCGCGACGGCGCGGTGCTGCCGGTCCTCCACCTGAACGGCGCGAAGATCGCCGGGCCGACCCTGCTGGCCCGGAAGGACCGCGACGAGGTCCGGTCCCTGCTGACCGGGCACGGGTATGAGGTGATCGAGGTCGAGGGTGACGACCTCCCCGGCATGCACTATCGGTTCGCCGACGCGCTGACGCGGGCGTGGGCGTCGATCAAGGCGATCCAGGCGGCGGCCCGCGGCGGCGACTGGGACGGCACCCGGCCCCGGTGGCCGATGATCGTGCTGCGGACGCCGAAGGGCTGGACCGGACCGGACGTGGTGGACGGGGTGCGGGTGTCGGGCACATGGCGCTCTCACCAGGTGCCACTGACCGGAATCAAGAACAACAAGGAGCACCTGCGGATCCTTGAGGACTGGATGCGCTCCTACCGGCCCGAGGATCTCTTCGACGACCACGGCGCGCCCGAGGCGCTGACGCTGTCGATCAACCCTGAGGGAGAGCTGCGGATGAGCGGCAACCCGCACGCCAACGGGGGCCTGCTCACCGTCGACCTGGACCTGCCCGACTTCCGTGACTACGCGGTGCCGGTGCAGGCGCCGGGCAGGAACCGGCTCGAGTCGACCCGCAAGCTCGGCGAGCTCATGCGCGACATCTACCGGCGCAACCCGGATCGGTTCCGGCTCTTCTGCCCCGACGAGACCAACAGCAACAGGCTGGGGGCGGTGTTCGAGGAGTCCGACCGGGCGTTCGCGGAGCGCGTGACCGAGGAGGACGTCGCGATATCTCGGGACGGCCGGGTGATGGAGGTGCTCTCTGAGCACGCCTGCCACGGCTGGCTTGTGGGCTACACGCTGACCGGCCGGCACGGCTGGTTCGCCACCTACGAGGCGTTCGGCATGGTGTCGGCCTCGCAGACCGTACAGCATGCGAAGTGGCTGCAGGAGGCGCACGACCTGGCGTGGCGGGTTTCGGTGCCGAGCCTGAACATCCTGCTGACCTCGACCGCCTGGCGCCAGGACCACAACGGTTTCAGCCACCAGGGGCCCGGCCTGATCCAGAACGCGATCACCCAGCGCGGCACGATCAGCCGGGTCTACCTGCCGCCGGATGCGAACACGCTGCTGTCGGTGGCGGACCACTGCATGCGGTCGCGGTCGCGCGTGAACCTCGTCGTCATCGACAAGCAGCCGCAGCTGCAGTGGCTGCCCATGGATGAGGCGGTGGTCCACTGTGCCCGGGGTGCCGGGGTGTGGCCGTGGGCGGGCACCGAGGACGGGCGGTCGGACCCGGACATCGTGCTTGCCTGCGCCGGGGACGTGGTCACCATGGAGACCGTCGCGGCGGCGAACATCCTGCGCGGGCGGCTGCCGCACTTCGCCACCAGAGTGGTCAACGTGGTCAATCTGATGACGTTGCCACCGCGCACCGTCCACCCGAACGGCATGGACGACATCCTGTTCCGGGAGCTGTTCACCGACCACGTCGACGTGCTGTTCGCCTTCCACGGCTACCCGGGCGCGATCCACCAGCTGGTGCACGGCCGGCCGGACCCGGAAAGGTTCCACGTGCGCGGGTTCGTGGAGGAGGGGACGACCACGACCCCGTTCGACATGGTGGTGCGCAACCGGGCATCCCGGTACCACCTGGTCATCGACGCGCTGAAGACCGCGCGGCGGACCCCCACCGGGGCGAGCGAGCTGAAGGCGTGGTGCGAGCAGCAGCTCCTCCGCCACGAGCGGTACGTGGTCGAGCACCTGCAGGACATGCCGGAGGTGCGGGACTGGTCACTGGGCGACTGGGCAGAGCAGGGCTGAGGGCGCTCCCGTAGGCGCTGACCAGGGAAGACGGGCGCCTCGTCGAAATGGGATCGCCCCTACCGGCGGGGGCCCGCGCAAAGGGCTCCTGGTGGGGCGTGACGGCGTGCGGCTGTTCGACTGCCGGTACGGCCTGGCCGAGGAGCTGGAGCCGGTCACCTTCGACCTGGCGACCGCGGGCTCGTCCGGAGAGGAGCCGGCGACGCTGCCCGGGCTCTCCCGGCGCGACATCCACCCCGCCCGCTTCGACCAGCGCGTCGAGGAGCACCTGACCAAGTTCCTGCGCGAGTCGGCCCCGCACGTTGCCGGGCAGGCCCAGCGGCTGGGCTGGGAGACGCTGCTGCTGGTGGGCGACCCCCGCGACACCTCGGTGCTGGGTGAGGCGCTGCCGGTCGGCCCGGAGATCGTCCAGATGGACGCCGTGCTCGATCCCGCCCTGTCGCCGTCGGAGGCGCTGGAGTTCGTCCGCCCTGCTCTCGACGAGGTGCGGGCCAGGCATGACGCCGCCCTGGCCGTACGCGCCCGGGACCTGGCCCTGTCGGGCGGTAACGGCGCGGTCGGCCTCGACGACATCCTCTCCCTGCTGCGGCAGGGCCGCGATGCTGCGCTGGTGAGCCCACCCATGCCGACGCCGGTTCGCGCGTCGTGCCGGTAGTGCTGCCCCCGGTTCCCGCCTCTTTGCCCCCTTTCGACGCAGGCGGGTGGGGTACGGGGTCGCTGCGGTGATCATTTTCGTCGCTACCGCATGGTCTTGGTCAGACGGTAGCGCGCGGGCGGGATGCCGTACCGATCGAGGAAGCTCTGACGGAGGCTTTCAGTCGTGCCGAAGCCGCAACGGGCCGCGATCGCGGCCATGGGCAGGGACGTGGAGACGAGGAGATGGGCGGCGGCCTCGGTGCGGGCCCGGCGTACGAACCGGCCTGGGCTCTGGCCCAGGTGCTTGAGGAACAGGCGGGTGAGATGCCGCTCGCTCACGCCCGCGTCGGCCGCCAGGGAGGCCGTGGTCAGGTCGCCGTCCAGGTGGCCCGTGATGTGGTCGACGACGCGCTTGACCAGGCTGTCGCTCGGCGGCGGGCTTTCCGTGAACATGCTCATCTGGGCCTGGTTGCCGGGTCGCTGCAGGTAGGCCACCAGGTAGCGGGCCACCTCCCGGGCGAGCGGGGCCCCGTGATCCTCTTCGATGAAGGCGAGCGTGAGGTCGAGGGCGCTCGTGACCCCGGCGGCCGTGGCGACGTTGCCGTCGCGGATGAAAATCGGCTCGGCGTCGACGGTGATTTCCGGGTGACGGGTGGCGAGTACGTACCCGTACTTCCAGTGAGTGGTGGCCCGGCGCCCGTCGAGCAGGCCGGCGGCGGCCAGCACCGCCGCGCCCGTGCACACCGAGGCGACGCGGCGACTCTCCCGGGCCAGACGGCGGACGTGGCCGACGATCACTTGGCTGGCGGCGGCGTCCTCGTGCCCGATTCCCCCCGACACCACGAGTGTGTCCAGCGGTCCGGTGATGTGCTCGAGGGCCTGCTGCCCCTGCAGCGTCAACCCGCTCGCGCAGGTGATGGGCAGGCCTGACGGGGTGGCCAGGCACACGTCGTAGAGCGGCACGGCGCCGTGCAGGTTCGCCATTATCAGGCTGGACGTCACGCATGAAATGTCCAGCAACTCCGCCGCATGGTATCCGAGCACGACCACACGTCGTTGAGTCATGGCACGACTCTACGTCGGGAAGACACACAGCCAACGTTTCCGGACCTGTTTCCGGCCCCCTCGTTGGCGCTTTCTCACACCGCCGGGACAGTTGAGCCAGGCCTCGGACGGAGCTCAATACGCGCCCGGGTGCCGGGTCTATGGAACGGGATATTCCAAAACCCTCCGAGAAAGGACCGGAATGTCAGCCGAGCCACGATTCCACAAAAGCACTGGATCCGCACGCCGCGCTCTTCGTTTGGGTGTCGCCGCCGCGCTGGGTCTGGCCGTACTCCTCAGCGGCCCTCCTGCTGCCGCTGCGCAGGGCGACCCGATCGCGGATGCGCTCGCCCGAGTGGCGGACGGGACCTACACGAACGAGGATCTGGAGTTGCTCAAATCCGATCCGGAGATCGCCGCGCAGGTCCCGGACCCCACGAAACCCGATGAGTCCAGTACAACCACGAACGACGACGCGAGCACGCACGCCATTTGCGGTGCGTACGCGGATGTCTGGTTCCGTAAGCGGAGCCTGCTCGGGTCGACCATATACGTGTGGCATCACCGCGTCGTCTACTGCCGCGACGGCTCTCGGGTGACCTCCTGGCAGAATCGCTACGACTACCTGAGCGACGCGCAGAGCATTGTTTACATGCGAGAGTTGCAGGTGAACCAAGCAGGCGGAGTCGGGACGACATCGGCATGGTCGCATCTGCAACGCCATCTGGAGTACTGCGTGGCGAAGTACGGATGCTATGCCAGCATGAAGCCGTGGTCGCGTATCACGGTCCACGGCAACGCGACGTACAGCTACACGGGTTCGGCAGGATGAGCCGGCGATCGTCCGCGGGCTCGACCGGGTGAGCTTCCGGCCGTGAGGGGCGCTCCTGGCGGAATCGCGACCGGTCAGGACAGCGGGCGCAGGCGAACGCCGGCTGCCTTTGTCGCTTCGCGGCGGACCTCGGCAGCCGGCGTTTCCGCTCGTCCCGGGAATGGGCCCCGGAGGACGTGGTTGTGCGTGCGGGTTATCGGCCGTCCGTGGCCAGGCGCACCGCGAGCGCCGCGAAGACGGTGCCGGAGATCCGGTGGAGCCACCTCTGAACGGCCGGGCGCCCGCGGACGAGGTCGCCCAGGCGGCCGGCCAGCAATCCGGCGGAGGCGTCGACCGACAGGCCCACGACGATGAACAGCGCGCCGAGGAAGAAGAACTGCGCGGTCACGCTGCCCCGGGCCGGGTCTACGAACTGCGGGAAGAACGCCAGGTAGAAGGCGATCACCTTGGGGTTGGCGAGGTTCGTCAGCACGGCCTTGCCGTACACGCGTCCCAGCGGCGCCCTGGGCTCCTGTCCGGGGACGTCCTGGTCGCGGCGGGCGGCGCGGAACGACGTGACGGCCAGGTAGACCAGGTACGCGGCTCCGGCGACGCGGATGACGTCGAAGACCGTGGGAAAGGCGCTCAACAGCGCCCCCAGGCCCAGCGCCGCCAGCGTCGTGTGCACGGCCAGTCCCGTGGACATGCCGACCGCCGCGAGCACGCCCGCCCGGGGCCCTGACGCCAGGCCGGTGGCGGCGATGAACAGCATGTCGGGGCCGGGCACGATGGAGACGACGAGGGCTGCCAGGCAGAACGTGACGACGATGTGGGGATCGACGATCATAGGTCGACCCTACTGCTCGGTTCCATGAGCTCCTCGAGGGTGAGGCCGGGGACGTCGGCGCGTCTGCTTCTGCGGGGCCGGCTCCTGCGCCGACGGTCCCGGACGTTCGATGCGGGTGGGGTTGCCGCGTACGAGGTCGTCGTGGATGCGCCAGCGGCCGGTGACGGCGGCGCGTTCCGCCGCCTCGTCGCCGCGCTCGACGGCCTGCCGCAGCAGCCGTATGGCGATGCGGCGATTGAGGCTGAACTGCCGCTCGGCGTCGACAACCACGACGATCCCCGTGGGCCGGTGGGTCGCCCGTACCGCCGTGCTGGCCTTGTTGCGATGTTGCCCGCCGGGGCCGCCGGTGCGGCAGGCGACGATGTCGACGTCTGCTTCCGCGAACGTCGTGCGCGGGGTGTCGACCTGGCACGGTTGCGCGATGACGTACCAGTTCTTCCGGCCGGTGCCGGCCCGGTATGGGCTGGGGGCCTGCCAGCACAGGGTTCCGGTCCACGAGGCGGCGAATGCCTCGGCGCCGTCTCCGACGATCTGGATGAGGACCGATCGGTAGGTGCCGGCCCGGTCACCGGGGACAGTCCGGGCCCGATGGGTCTCCAGATTCTGCCGGGAGGCGTCGGCTTCGAGGCGGTGCAGCAACTGGGCCAGGGCCCAGGCACACTCCTGTGGGCCACGCCCGGCTGACAGGAGCAGGTGGACGCTCACGGCCTGCCTCGCTTGCGGCGGTGGTCCCGGTGGTCTGTTCGAGGTGTGGACCCGAGGTCGGGTGTCTTGTAGGTGACCAGAGGAATGGTGGTGGCCACGGGCGTGGCCAGGTCATGGTCGACGAGGTCGGCGATGACCTGCTCGATGCGCTTGTAGGCCGTCGGTGCCTCCTCGAAGAGAAGTTGGCGGTCGCCGCACACCACCAGCGACCCCATCGGTGTGCGGCGCAGCTCTTCGACCGTGTGCTTGGCCCGGCCTCGGCGCAGGGCGTCCGCACGGGACATCTTGCGGCCCGCGCCGTGCGCCACGGAATGGTTGGCGTGCGGCCCGGCGTGGCCGGCCACCAGGTAGGAAGGGGTGCCTCGCGTACCGGCGACGAGCACGTCGCGGCCGTCGCCCGGCGCCGCCCCCTTGCGGTGCAGGTAGATCCCGTCGCGGACCTCGACGAGGTTGTGGCACTGGTCGAGGATCGGCTCGCTGGGCTCTGTCCCCAGCGCGTGGGCGACCCGGGCGGCCAGCAGCCGCCGGTTGAGTGAGCCCCAGCGTACGGCGTCGTCATGCATCGCGAGGTAGGCGCCGGGATCAGGGGCGGGGCCCGCGCCATGGACCGTAGTGTGGGCTCGCAGGATCCGTTCGCCCAGCCCTCGGGAACCGCTGTGGACGATGAGGACCGTGTCGCCGGCGGCGAGTCCGAGACGGCTCGCGTGGCCCGGCTCGAAGACGGTCCCGATGCGCGCCAGCTCGACGAAGTGGTTGCCCCGGCCGACCGTCCCGAGGCCCTCGACGTGACCGGCGGGAATATCGCCCTTTACAACGGCCCAGGCCGGGTCATCGGCATCCTGCTCAGGGTGCAGCGCGCGATCGAGATCGGGGAACCGGGCGGCGAGCTTCTCGGGTACGGCGCGCTTGAGCTTGATGGGGAACACGGCGATGCCGCAACCGATGTCGGAGCCCACCAGGAACGGGTACAGCCTGGTCGACGTCATGGCGGCGCCGATGGGGGCGCCCTTGCCGGGGTGCAGGTCCGGCATGGCGGCGACGTGCATCATGCCGTCGAGGGCGGCCACCTGGTGGCACTGCGCAACGGCATCGGACTCGATCCAACTGGTGGGGGAGGCGAACACGGTGACGGTGGCCGACCCCGTGGCCGGGATGGACGGCGGCGGAAACTCCTGCCGGGAGTGTTGCTGAGACAAGACGCTCTCTTCGCTGAACAGGTCATGGGCTGGCGGCATTACGGCGGGAGTCGGCGCCGTGGCATCTCGAAAAGCAGCGGGGTGCTGTCCGTCAGAGCATCATGGACACAACGTTTCCTGAGCCCGCCACGCGAGGCAAGCGATTTTCGGCCGTACAGACTTGCACGCCTGCACACCCTTACTCGACGACATGCGGGTGCGCTGTGGTCGACACGCTGAGGCCATGGCGGATGAGTGCACTCTCATCGGGCGCCCAGCAGGTTCCGGACTGTCAGCTGGATAAGCAGACGTCCTTCAGTTGGAAGCCCACTTTCACCCTGCGACGGTGAAGGGCGGTGGAGCGCAGCCCGGTGCAAGGTGCAGACGTTCCTCGGATCGGGACGCGTTCTCCCGCCTTATGCAATGGCAAGTTGATTCAGGAGCTTGACGATGTCGTCCCACTTGGCTACGGCATCGTGTGCGGGAAAGAACGGATAAGCCGATGTCAGCGGCTTGCTCGTCAGCGTGCGCAAGGTCGCCAGGCAGGCTTCGGCGAGTTCCTCGCGTCCCCGTCCCCGGAGCGGGTCAAGGTTGATGCACAGCGCTCGATTCTTCGGATAGAGCTGTGCGATCCGCAGGTCGTTTCGGCCCGAGACGATTACGCCCGCAGCGGTGTTGGTCAGCAGCCGTCCCTCCTCGTCAGCCCACTGCTCGAGCAGAGTCCAGAGTGCGCGGACGTCTTCGTCGGCCTTGTCGCGAAGTTCGCTCAGGCTTGGCTGTGCAATGGCGGACTTGGCGGAGGCGGCTGCGGTGCGTCCGTACACGGTCGGGACGAGTGTCCGCAATCCGTGGTCCTCGGCGACGTACTGCTTGACCTCTACCGCGAGGACTTCTGCGGGGCTCATCTGCTCGTTGAGGAACTCCACGATGCGGCGGAGATCATCGGGCACGGCGTCGGCGACGAAGACCATGCGGATCTTGCCTGCTCGCAGGTTGTCGCCCACCTTGGCGAAGAAGGTCTCCACGGTGACCGTGTCGTCCTCACAGAGCTGCGCGACCATGCCTTGAGGATCGTGGCCGGACTCGCGCTGGGTCTGCTCGAACAGCGCCTGCAACTTGGGCACGGGCCAGTAGAGGACGCCGTTGGCGGCGTAGTCGAGCATTTGGCCAACGACCTCGCGGCGGATGCGGCTATCACTGGCGCGCTTGACCTCGACCAAGGTGGGGATGCCGTCCTGGTCGACGAAGAGGTGATCGAGACTCCAGCGTCCACCGCCTCCGTCACGGTCCGGGACGCCGGCCTCCCGCCGAACCAGCAGCCAGCGACGAGGGTCGCCGGGTGTCATCTGCCCGCCCGCCAGAAGATCCGGGTGGGTGGCCAATAATGCCTGAAGCACTTCTTCGGCTTCGTACGGTGCCAGACGCATCGTGAGAAGGCGACCGGACTCGTCGATGTGAAACATTCCGTCGCTGTTCAAAGCACCTCCAGCCGATCGGTCCATGGCTGGCACACCGGAGGAGCAACGTGCCAGTAAGTACACCAAGGTGACATCCAACTGGCCGGCGACACCAAGTTTCCGCCGAATCGTGCAGGCCATCCTCGTCCTGCAAGGACATCGAAGCGAACCGCTATTCCGGCTGAGAAGACTTGAAGTCAGGCCGGGTTGCTCGTATCTTCCGCCCGGTCAGGTCGGAAGATTTCCTCGATGGTCAAGCCGAAGACGTCGGCGATGGTGAACGCCAGAGGCAGGCTGGGGTCGTACCGCTCGGTTTCGATGGCGTTGATGGCCTGCCGGGAGACGTGGCATCGATCGGCCAGGTCGGCTTGGCTCCATCGGCGAGCTGCACGCAGTTCGCGTAGTCGGTTCTTCATAGTGCGCCCTCACCGATGCAGGCGGGTATGCAGGTCCGCGATCAGCAGCCAGATCGCCACGCCACCGAGGAGGATCAACTGCGCGAGCTGGTGGAGCTGGATGACGCCTGCGGCATCGAGCAGGGTGGCCACTTGCAGGCCCACGAGGACTGCGGCGAACGCAATGGCCATGCTCTCCAACTGAATCCTGCGCAGGTATTCGTCTGCGCGCCGGAATGCCCGCAGCAGCACCCAGGCCACCGCGAGGGTGAACACGGTGGTGGTCGCGATCCACCAGGCCTTCTGGGCGGTGCTCTGATCGGGGGTGCTGCCCAGCGCCAGGGCTATTACGCCCAAAGTAGACACGGGTATGCCGTCGATGAGCACAGCGCGGCGGGCCGCACGTGTCACCTGGTCCTGCTGCACCTGCTTTGTCATGCGATGAATGTAAGGTTTCCCTTCCATAAAGTAAAGCGACGTTGACGTAATGGAAGGGACACCTTACATTTTGGTGATACTGAGCGAGAGACGACTCCTGATCCGCCGAGCGCTGCTCGGCACCGTCGTCGCGTCAGCCATCGCTTCCGTTCCGATGGCCGCCGCGGCATCCGCTCAGTCCCGATCCGCTGCCGGCTCGCCCGTCGCCGTGCTATTTGAGCAAGGACGCGGCGGTGTGCCGGAGGTCGTGGACGCGGACCGGCCGGAGCTTGTGCGTCTCCACCATCCGGGGGAAGGACCGGGCGAGGTTGCGCGGCTCGATCGGCTGGCGGCCGGACCCGACCCCCAAGCCTCCCCCGGACGAGCGCCGCGCCGCCGCCATCAGAGGCTGGACGGCCCCTGCTCCCGACTCATGTCAACGGAGTGGGAGCCGCGTTCGCGCCAGGCTCCCAGCCGTCCAGGCCCCCCAAAGCCTGCTCCAACGTCTCGTATACCTCGAACAACTGGATCAAACCGGTCGTTCTCAGCAGGCGCCGGAGAAACGCCGGGGGAGCCGCCAGAGTCATGCGGATGCCGCGCTTCTGGCACTCCCGGAACACCTTGATGAACTGACTGATTCCGGAGGAGTCACAGAAGCGCATCGGGCCGAGATCCAGAATCAAACAGCCGTCGCGGAGGTGATCCCACAGGCGCTCAACCGTGTCGAGCAGGCTGGCAGACCTCGTCCAATCGAGATCTCCCGTGACGTGAACAACCGCCCACCTGCCATAGGCGCCGTGATCCACGTCGAACACGATTCCCTTTGGAGGCACCGCGATCACCGCCTCCTACTCGCAAAGCGCCGGCGCCGTACAGCCCGGTCCCCCGACCAAGGTACGGCAACGCCGGCCGCAAGAGGCGCCTGTCACCGCGCTACAGATGTCCGCCACAGCCCGCGCACCGACTCCCCAGGGGTAGCCCGGCAGCCCACCGGCACGGCGGGAAAGGTCGCCTCCGGTCAGCGGTAGTCGTTCTCCTTCAGTTCGACGACCCAGGCACGACGCTCTGCGATCTTGCCGTCGCGCATGACGAACACCTCCGCCATGGACATGCGCATCTCACCGCCCGCGGCTCGCTTCACCGTCCCGGTGAGTTCCGCCATGACGACATCGTCCTGCTCGACCATCCGTACGACCTCCAGGTGGGGAGGGTCGATGAGCTCGGGCGGGCCGTCTATGGCCCTGTCATAGGCGGCTTTGCCGTTCAGGTGGAAGGCGCCGAAGACGGTCCACTCGATGTCGTCGGTCAGACAGGACAGGATCTGCTCGTGATCGTTCTTACGGAAACCGTCCAGATAGGTGTTGACGGTCTCGATGTTCCGTGACATGTGTGCTCCTTCAGATCGGGGGCCGTCCCTGGGCACCCGGCGGTTCCCTCGTAAGAGAGTCGGAGTGGCCAGAACGTTCTCGACATCACTTCGACAACCGAACCTGAAGACCGGGCGCCCGGGCAGGCAGAAGGAGCTGAACGCCGACGAGCGTCGACGTTCCCGTAGAAGGGCGTGAACGGGGTGTGGCCCCGCGCGGGGTTCGCGCGGGGCCGTGCTCGTCAGGCGGGGGTGCAGGTCACCTGGGACGGGGCCGAGTTGGTGCCGTTCCAGGAGCCGTTGAAGCCGAAGGAGGTGGAGGCGCCGGCGCCGAGCGCGCCGTTCCAGGACAGGTTCGCAGCCTTCACGTTCGATCCGCTCACCGTGTATGAGGCGTTCCAGAGCTGGGTGATCGTCTGGCCGTTGGGGAAGGTCCAGGCGACCGTCCATCCGCTGGTGGCGGCGGTCCCGGTGTTCTTCACGGTGACGGCCGCCCCGAAGCCGCCGGGCCACTGACTGGTGACGGCGTACGTCGCGGTGCAGGCCTTACCCGTGCTCGCCGACGGCGACGGCGACGGCGACGGTGAAGGTGAAGGCGAAGGCGACGGGGACGGCGACGGGGACGGGCTCGCTGAAGGGGACGGAGACGGGCTGGGACTGGGCGAAGCCGAGGGCGACGACGAGGGGGAGGGCGAGGGCGACGGCGACGGGCTCACGGAGGTGCCGGCCTTCTCCGCGGTCCAGGCGCTCACCCAGGCCAGCACCGCGTTCCAGTTGATCGCCACCTCGTTGACCGACCAGGCGTTGATGTCGTCCAGGTAGCACCTCTGCGGCTTGCATCCGCTGAGCCTCTCCTGGGCGACCGGGTCCTGCAGCCCGCTGTTGGGGCCGCCGGCCAGCGCGCCGGGCGGTGCGATCGGCAGCGACGAATCGAGCTGGTGGGCCCAGAAGCGGTGGTGGACGTTGCGCGAGGGCTGGTCACCGTACCCGGTCACGTACGACTGGCCCAGGGGGTTGCGGCCGAACTCGTAGGCCATCGTTTCGAAGACGCCGGTGCGGAAGCGTTCCTGCCCGCTGAAGTCGTAGGCGAGCGCGAGCAGCGCGGCGTTGTTGAGGATCAGGTTGTTCGAGCCCCAGATGTAGCCCCCGCCGGACGGCGCGAACGGCACGGGGTAGCCCTGGCCGCGCATCGCGGTGAGCAACGTGTCGCCGTTGCTCACGAAACGGTTGCGCAGCTGCGTCCCGATCGTGGAGGTCAGGCCGTTCGGCACGAGCGCGAGCGTGATGTCGCCGAGCGAGCCGACCTCCGACCACTGGGCACCCTCGTTGGTGAAGCTCCTGCCGTAGTAGAGGGACGAGCCGGTGAGGTCGTCGCGGTAGGTCTGCTTGCCCGTGGTGACGTACAGCTCGGCAGCCGCCCAGTAGAACTCGTCGGTCACCTTGGTGTCGACGTAGGAGCCGCCGCCCTGGTCGTCGCTGCTCGGGGCGATGATGGACGGGTTGGCCTTGGCGGCCGCGTACGCCTTCTCCGCGGCGGTGAGGCAGCGGCTGGAGAAGGCCGAGTCGATGGAGGCCCACACGCGGGCGCACTGCGCGGCCGACGCGGCGAGGTTCAGCGTGGCGGCGGTGGTGGGCGCCGACAACAGCCGGGGCTGGGGGTCCTGGTCGGGCCGCATCGGCAGGCCGGTCCACGCCTGGTCGTGGATCTTGGCGTGTGCCATGCCCGCCAGCGGCCGTCCGTCCGGGACCTGCATCTTCAGCATGAAGTCGATTTCCCAGCGGGCCTCGTCGAGGATGTCGGGCACGCCGTTGCCCTGCTCCGGAATGGCCATGGTGCCGTCGCCGAAGGCCGCGGGGTTGGCGCCGGAGACGTACTTCGCCCGCTCGTAGATGTTGACGAGCTGCCAGGCCGACATGCCGCCGTTGACCACGTACTTGCCGTGGTCGCCGGCGTCGTACCACCCGCCGCGGACGTCCAGGGTGTATCCGCAGCTCGTGCGGCAGGGCACGGTGTTGTCGCCCTGGTTGGGCGAGACGTTCACGTGCCCCGCGGGCCGGGCGTACTGGCTGCCCACGTACTGAGCCTGGATCGCGATGCCGCTGCGCTGGTGGTAGAAGAACGCGAGCGCGTCGTACGGCAGCTTCTTCCAGGCGTCCGTGCCGATGTCGAAGGGCCGGCTGGACTCGTTGTCCACGGTGAGCACGAAGTTCGTGCCCGTCCCCGTGTACGACGAGAAGTCGATCTTGTGAACGGTGTCGCCCGACGGCGCGTCCTGCCCGAAGACGGTCGTGGTCCCGGTCGCCACCACCTGGTCGGAGCCGTCGAGCAGGCTCCACGTCAGCGGCGAGGTGGAGGAGGTCACCAGGGTCGCCTGCTTGGCCATGCCCGGCGCGTAGGCGACCTGGTTGACCTTGATGTTCTGCCCGAGCGGCGGCCTCGTGACGGCCTGCACCGGGCTCGTCGCGGTCACGACGGCGAACGACGCCGCACCGACGGCAAGCGCCAGGGACAGCGCCGCTCGGGGGCGGCGCGTCCAGCCTGGCTTTTTCATGATTAACACCTCCGGCCTTTATGTTTCGTGACCGCATCATGAGGGCGAGAGGTGAACGGAGGACATTCCCCTGTCGAACGCATTTCGATTCCGCAGGTCATCGGATCGGGCCGACGAATGATTCTGAACATTTCACGAATGCTGTCGCCGGATTCCCTAAACTTCCGTGTGTGACCGGCACAAGCCCTCCCACTGAGTTAGGACCGCGGCGCCGCCAGGAGATCACGGTCGCGCAGATCGCCAGACTGGCCGGGGTGTCCCCGCCGACCGTGTCCAAAGTGATCAACGGACGCCCCGGCGTGTCGGTCGCCACCCGGCGCCGGATCGAGGAGCTGATCCGTGAGCACGGCTGGCAGCGCCGGCCGGAGAGGACCGAGTCCGCGGCCATCATCGAGGTCCTCTTCCAGGCCCTCGACAGCCTGTGGGCGCTGGAGCTCATCCGCGGGGTCAACGAGGTCGCCCAGTCCTACGGCCTGACCGTGGCCGTCACCGACATGCACGGACACAGCTCCCCGCACCGCGAGTGGATCGAGGAGGTCCTGGCCCGGCGCCCCGCCGGCGTGATCGCCGTCTCCGCCGAGCTGAGCGACCACGAGCACGCGCAGCTCGCCAGCAGGTCCATCCCGCTCGTCGCGCTCGACCCGTACGGCGAGCCCAGCCATCGCGTCCCCTCGGTCGGCGCGACGAACTGGAACGGCGGCCTGTCGGCCACCCGCCACCTGCTGGAGCTCGGGCACCGCAGGATCGCCATGATCAACGGCCCGGCGACCCTGATGTGCTGCCGCGCCCGGCTCGACGGCTACCGCGCGGCCATGGAGACCGCGGGCGTGCCCGTCGACCCCCGGCTCCTGCGGACCGGTCCGCTCTACGTGGAGACCGGCCGCACAGAGGCGCAGGCGCTGTTGGCCCTTCCCGACCGGCCCACCGCCGTTTTCGCCGGCAACGATCTGCAGGCACTCGGGGTCTATCAGGCGGCCCTGCGGGCCGGGTTGCGCGTGCCCGACGACCTCAGCGTCGTCGGCTTCGACGACCTGCCGCTCGCCCAGTGGGCGGACCCGCCGATGACCACCGTGCGCCAGCCGCTGGCCAAGATGGGCGCCGCCGCCGCGGAACTCGTCATGGCCGTCAGCGCGGGCGACACGTCCGAACACCACCGCATCGAGCTCGCCACCCACCTGGTCGTACGCGGCAGCACCGCCTCACCGGCCTGACCGGCGGCCGGCCTGGTTCGACGACGCCTTGCGCTGCTCCGACGCCGAGCGCTGCCCTCGTACGCAGGCCACCGCCATGGGCGCACGCGAGGACGGCGCCCGCAGCACCTCCAGAGGGGCCGACCGGCTGACGACGCCGATGCTGCGCCTGATGCCCGCATCGCTCTGGCGTAAGGGCACCTCGCCGGATGGAAGCGGGGTCATGGCCGCGCGACGCACGCGAGGAGCGCCAGCTTGTCGGCACTGTCGGTGCCCGGGTCCGGGTGGAGGACGACGAGCGTCTGACCTGGCGCGCCGCTGACGCCCAATCTCTCCCGGTTCAGCCAGAGGCCACCGACCTGGGGGTGGTCGATGTGCTTGGGAGTGCCTTCGCACGTGTTCACGTCGTGGCGGGCCCAGAGCCTGCTGAAGCGAGGGCTGGCGAGGGAGAGTTCGCCGACGAGTTCGATGAACCGGGGGTCGTCCGTGTCGGTGCCGACGGACTCGCGGAAGCCGGCCACCATGCCCTGCGCGGCATCCTCCCAGTCCGGGTAGAGGGCCTGCTCGGCGGGGTCGAGGAACACGTCCCGCAGGCGGTTGCCCCCCGCCACGAGTCGCGGCGACAGAGCGGTCGCCAGCGCGTTGGCGGCGAGGACGTCGAAGTAGCGGCCCTCCACGTACGCCGGGAGCGGGAGCGCGGTGACGAGCTTGGCGACGCCGGGAGGGACGGTCTCCTTCCGGGGCCGCCGTCGCCGCCGGGGTTTCCCCGCCCCCAGGCGTAGCAGGTAGGCCGTCGCGTCGTCGTCGAGCAGCAGCACGCGGGCGAGGGACTCGAGAACCTGCGCGGAGGGGTTGCGGTCGCGGCCCTGTTCCAGGCGCAGGTAGTAGTCGGCGCTGATGCCGGCGAGCATCGCGACCTCCTCCCGGCGCAGGCCCGGCACGCGCCGTACGCCGACGGAGGGGATGCCGGCCTGTTCAGGAGTGACGAGCTCCCTGCGAGCGCGTACGAAATCGCCCAGAAGGTTGGATTCGTCGCTCATGTCCCCACTGTAAGTCGCGCACTTTCGTGCGTGCCTGGTCCTGTCACCCCCAGGATCGCGGGGACTCTGGCTCTGCGTGCGGGTGAGCGGAAACGTCACTGCCGGGACCTGATGGTCCCTTTCGCGAACGAGGAGCTACACCATGTCAATATTCTTGCTCGTCCACGGCGCCTGGCACAGTGGGCGATGCTGGGAGCGGGTGGTCCCGTTGCTGGCAGCGGCCGGGCATCGGGTGGTCGCGCCGTCGCTGACCGGCTACGGCGACAAGGCGCATCTGCTCGGCCCGGAGGTAGGGCTGGACACGCACACCGACGACATCGTCAGCCTGATCATGGAGGAGGATCTCACCGACGTGATCCTGGTGGGCCACAGTTACGCCGGGCTGGTCATCTCGTCCGCCGCCAACCGGATCCCGGATCGGATCGCCCATCTGGTCTATCTCGACGCGATGGTCCCGGAGGACGGCGAGAGCGCGGTCGACGTGCTGCCCGTGACCCAGGCCCTCATCGACCGCGCCGCGGAGTCCGAGGTCGGCTGGCGGATCCCGCCGATGCCCGAGTCGCCGCCGCCCCTGGGCCTGTTCGGGGTCACCGACCCGGCGGACGTGGCGTGGCTGCGGACGATGCTGTCGGATCATCCGGTGCTCTGCTTGCGGCAACCGGTGCGGCTGGACAATCCGGCCGTGCACACGATTCCGCGGACGCACATCCACTGCGTCGCCGCCGCACCGGAGGGGATCAAGCGGCGGCCCGTCCCGGCGACACAGCCCAACGGCAGCCCGGCACAGGTGTGGGAGCTGGATACGGGCCACGACTGCATGATCACCATGCCGGCCGAGCTCACCGAACTGCTGCTCAAGCTCGGCTGAGCCGCACACGCGTTCCTCGAAGTGGGCACGCCTACCGTACGCGTGCGGCCGATGGCTGAGCATGGCCGGGCGGAAGCGTGATCATGACGCCAGGAGGGTCACTCGGAGGGCCGGGGCCCCGCGGCGCGGTTGAGCCGGTTGGCGATCGCGAGTCCCAGCCCCTCCTCCACCGGCAAGGACGCGACGATGAGGTCGCACCCTCGCTGGTCGAGCTCGCGCAGGAATCCGTACAGCCTGCGCGCGTAGGCGGCCGTCGAAGCGGGGACCGCCACCACGGCGTGCGCCTTGACCTGGGCGTCGGCGAAGGCGGGGGGAAGAAGGACGCCCACCCGGTGCCCGAGCTCCTGCGCGAGTTCCGCTTCGGCGACGACCTTCTCGGGCTCGACGAGGACGACTCGCGCACGCGGCGCGTAGTGGGACGGATGCTGGCCCGGCACCCGGACGCGGCTCGTGGAGTGGACCGCGAGCGGGCGCCCCAGCACCGCCTCGAGGTCCTCGCGCGTCACCCCGCCGGGGCGAAGGACGCTCGGAGTGTCGCCTGTGGCGTCGACGATGGTGGACTCGACGCCGACCTCGCACGAGCCGCCGTCCAGCACGAAGTCGACGGCGTCACCGAGCTCGGCGCGGACGTGGTCCGCCGTCGTGGGGCTGACCGAGCCGAAGCGGTTGGCGGACGGGGCCGCGACACCCCCGCCGAAGGCCGACAGCAGCGCGAGCGCGACAGGGTGATCGGGCACGCGCACGGCCAGCGTCTCCAGGCCGCCGGTCGCTTCGAGGGGCACCCGGCGACCGCGCCGCAGGACCAGCGTGAGCGGCCCGGGCCAGAAGCGTTCGGCCAGCAGGCGCGCCGTCTCGGGCACGTCCTCGACCCAGTCGCCCAGGTGCTCCGCGCCGCCGATGTGGACGATCAGCGGGTGGGAGGGCGGGCGCCCCTTGACCTGGAAGACGCGCGCGACGGCGGCGGGGTCCTCGGCATTGGCGCCCAGGCCGTAGACGGTCTCGGTCGGGAAGGCCACCAGACCTCCGGCGCGCAGCACAGCGGCCGCCTTCTCGATGTCACTGGTTGTTGCCGTCACCCTCGCAATCCTTCCACTGTTCCACTCTCCGCACGCCGGGGTCGCGCCGGCGCCGGTGACGAACCACGGCCGGCGGCACCGTCGTGAGCCCGGACGGACATGATCCGTCACAGCGGCACGCGGCCACCGCCAGGACGGGCCCAACTCAGCGTAGAACCCGCAGGCCATGCCCCGTCCGTCGGTCACCTCCGGGCACCGGCCGGTACGGCCGCCCCGGCGTACAGGGCGTGATCACACGCGCAGCAGGGCCTTGACGGCGCGGCGCTCGTCCATGGCCTGGTACGCCTCGGCGGCCTGGTCGAGCGGGAGGTGGAGGTCGAAGACCTTGCCGGGGTCGATCCTGCGGTTCCAGATCAGGTCGATCAGCTCGGGCAGATACCGGCGCACCGGGGCGGGGCCGCCGTGCAGGTGGACGTGGGAGAAGAACAGCTCCCTGCCGTCGAGTTCGACATCGTGGGCCACTCCGACGTAGCCGACGTGCCCGCCCGGGCGGGTGGAGCGGACGGCCTGCAGCATCGACTCCTGGGTGCCGACCGCCTCCACGACCGAGTGCGCGCCCAGCCCGCCGGTCAGCTCCTTGATCATCGCCACGCCGTCGTCGCCGCGCTCGGTGACGATGTCGGTCGCCCCGAACTCCAGGGCGAGCTTCTGCCGAGGCTCGTGGCGGCTCATGGCGATGATCCGCTCCGCCCCGAGCTGCCTGGCGGCCAGCACCGCGAGCAGGCCGACGGCGCCGTCGCCGACGACCGCCACCGTCTTGCCGGGGCCCGCCTGGGCGGCCAGCGCGCCGAACCAGCCGGTGCCGAGCACGTCGGACGCCGCCAGGAAGCTCGGGATCAGATCGTCGCCGGGGACCTCCGGCGTCGCGACGAGCGTGCCGTCGGCGAGCGGGACGCGCAGCCGTTCCGCCTGGGCGCCGAGCGGCCCCATGAGCTCGCGCCGGACGCAGGAGGTCTGGTAGCCGGCCCGGCAGATCTCGCAGGTGTTGTCCGAGGCGAAGAACGACCCGACCACGAACTGGCCGGGCTTGACCGAGGTCACCTCGCCGCCGACCTCCTCCACGATGCCCGCGTACTCGTGGCCCATCGGGGACGGGCCGCCGACGGCGTCGATCCCGCGATAGGGCCACAGGTCGGAACCGCAGACACAGGTCGCCGACAGGCGGATGACCGCGTCGGTCGGCGCGACGATCCTCGGGTCCTCGCGCTGCTCCACCCGGACGTCGCCGGGGGCGTGCAAAACGACACCACGCATTCGATTGCTCCTCACGTGCCGGGGTCGTACGGGTCCGTCGCGGACGGACCGGGTGGGGGCACCTCTCCGCGCCGCGTGCGCGGGAGGGAGGTGCCACGCCATCCAGGTAACCGGCTTTCAGAAGGGCCAGGGAGTGCCTGGTGAGGGGTGTACCGGCAGTACATCCCTTCCACGGGGCGCGAGCGCGTACGGTCGAAGAGTGGACAACCGCGAAGAAGTCCGCGAGTTCCTCGTCTCGCGGCGCGCCAAGATAACGCCCGAGCGGGCCGGGCTGCCCGCCGGCACCAGGCGCCGCGTTCCCGGGCTGCGCAGGAGCGAGGTCGCGGCGCTGGCCGACGTCAGCGTCGAGTACTACGCCAAACTCGAGCGCGGCAACCTCGCCGGCGTGTCCCCCGGCGTTCTCGAAGCCGTCGCCCGCGCGCTCCAGCTCGACGACGCCGAGCGGGCCCACCTGCTGAACCTCGCGCAGGCGGCCGACGGCTCCGACGCGCTCGCGCGGCCCCGGCAGCGCGCCACCAGGCAGTGGGCGCCGCACCGGAGCCTGCAGTGGACCCTGGACGCGATCACCGCAGGCCCGGCGTTCGTCCGCAACGGCCGCATGGACCTGCTGGCCGCCAACCGGCTCGCGCGCGCCCTCTACTGCGACTTCTACACCACCGGTCAGCGGCCGCCGAACCTCGCCCGCTACACCTTCCTGGACCCGGCGTCCCGGCGCTTCTACCCGGACTGGGACCTGGCCGCCGACATCACCGTCGCCATTCTCCGCACCGAGGCCGGCCGCGACCCCCACGACAAGGAGCTCCACGACCTGGTCGGCGAGCTGTCCACCCGCAGCGACGCGTTCCGCGTCCGGTGGGGCGCCCACAACGTCCGCCACCACGGCACGGGCGTGAAGAGGTACCACCACCCTGTCGTCGGCGACCTCACCCTCGCCTACGAGGGCCTGGAGATGGCCGCCGCTCCCGGCCTCACCCTCACCGTCTACACCGCGGAACCGGGCTCGCCCTCGGAGGAAGGCCTGCGCCTGCTCGCCTCCTGGGCCGCCACCCAGGAAGCCGGCTCCCCCACGCAGCCGCTCACGGCCGGCTGACCGGCCAGGAGCCGCCGCACAAGCTCTCCGTACGGGTTCATCCCGGTTTTGGCTGGCGGAGTATCCTGCTGCGCACGTGTCACCGACCTCCCTCACACCGTGCGGGGCCCGCCGCGTGGCAACAGCACGGTAGGGAGTCCGGCGCGGGTGGGCTGGGCCTCGGCGTGAACGAAAGGGTGTCAAGTGACGCGCTGTGAGGACGCTGAGCAGGGGCCGCCGACGGTGGCCGGAGCCGGGGTGTTCGCCGCCGACGACGAGGTCGGCCGGGATCTGGCGTCGGTGGACTGGCGGGCGACCCCTCTCGGGCCGCCGGAGGAGTGGCCGCAGAGCCTGCAGACGGCGGTGAGCATCCTGCTGTCGTCCCGGTTCTCCATGTGGATGGCGTGGGGGCCGGAGCTGACCTTCTTCTGCAACGCCGCCTACCGCCGTGACACCCTCGGCCGGAAATATCCGTGGGCGCTGGGCCGGCCCGCCAGCGAGGTCTGGGCGGAGATCTGGGACGACATCGGCCCGCGGATCCAGGCCGTGCTGGAGACGGGAAAGGCGACCTGGGACGAGGCGCTCCTGCTGTTCCTCGAGCGGGCCGGCTACCCGGAGGAGACCTACCACACGTTCTCCTACAGCCCCCTCCGGGACGATTCCGGCGCCGTGGTCGGCATGTTGTGCGTCGTCAGCGAGGAGACCGAGCGGGTCATCGGCGAGCGGCGCATGGCGACCCTGCGGGATCTCGGCTCCGATCCCAGCGTGGTCCGCACCGAGCAGGAGATGCTGGCGTTCGCCTGCCGGCAGCTCGGCCGCAACCCGCAGGACCTTCCCTTCACGCTGACCTATCTGTTCCAGGACGGCGGCGGCGCACGGCTGGCAGGGGTGACCGGGATCTCCGCCGGGCATCCGGCCGCCCCTCTCACGCTGCCGGCCGGCGATGCGGACGCGGTGTGGCCCGCGACGACGCTGGCGCGGGGAGAGTCGGTGATCGTGCCGCTCGAGGGCGCCCCGTTCTCCGGTCTGCCGGCCGGAGACTGGCCGGAGCCGCCCACGCAGGCGCTGGTGGTGCCGCTGCTCCAGCAGGGCAGCGCGCCGTACGGGTTCCTGGTGGCCGCGCTCAACCGCTACCGCTTCCCGGACGAGGCGTATCGCGGGTTCGTCGAGCTGGCCGCGGGGCACGTCGCGGCGGGCGTGGCGAGCGCCCGCAGCTACCAGGCCCAGCAGCGGCGGGCGGAGGAGCTGGCCGAGCTCGACCGGGCGAAGACCGTCTTCTTCTCCAACATCAGTCACGAGTTCCGCACGCCGCTGACCCTGATCATGGGGCCGGTGGAGGAACTGCGCGGCCGTCTTCAGGAAGCGGACCCGCAGGTGCGCGAGGAGCTGGAGGTCATCCGCCGCAACGGGTTGCGGCTGGGCAAGCTGGTCAACACCCTGCTGGACTTCTCCCGCATCGAGGCCGGCCGGATGCAGGCCAGCTACGAGCCGGTCGACCTGGCCGCGGTCACCGCCGAGCTGGCCAGCCTCTTCCGCTCCGCCATCGACAAGGCGGGCCTGGACTTCCGGGTCGACTGCCCTCCCATCGACGAGCCGGTCTACATCGACCGCGGCATGTGGGAGAAGGTGGTGCTCAACCTGCTCAGCAACGCGCTGAAGTTCACCTTCGAGGGCGCGATCGGCGTCACGGTGCGCGGGGAGGACGGCCACGCGGTGGTGACCGTCACCGACACGGGCATCGGCGTCCCGGCCGAGGAGGTGCCGCGGCTGTTCGAGCGGTTCCACCGCATCGAGAACGCGCGCTCACGGTCCAACGAGGGCAGCGGCATCGGGCTGGCCCTCGTGCAGGAGCTCGTCGGCCTGCACGGCGGCACCATCAGCGCCGACAGCGTCGAGGGCGAGGGCACCCGCTTCACCATCCGCCTGCCGTACGGCGCCGCGCACCTGCCCGCCGAGGCGATCACGACGGCCGGCGCCGGCGTCGGCGCCACCACCGCGGACCCGTACGTCGAGGAGGCGCTGCGCTGGCTGCCCGCGGACGGCGCCGGCGAGCCCGCGGAGGACACGACGGCGATGCCGTCCCACGACGGCTCCGCCGCCCGTTCCGGGGGCTCGGCCGCTGCGGCGCGCGTGCTGGTCGCCGACGACAACGCCGACATGCGCGAGTATCTCGTCCGTCTCCTCCAGGGCGCCGGCTACGTCGTCGACACCGCGAGCGACGGGATGGAGGCCCTGGACGCCGTCCGCGCGGACGCCCCCGACCTCGTCGTCAGCGACGTGATGATGCCGCGCCTGGACGGCCTGTCCCTGGTCGCGGCGCTGCGGTCCGATCCACGCACCGCCGCCGTGCCCGTGGTGCTGCTGTCGGCCCGGGCGGGCCAGGAGGCCTCCATCGAGGGCCTGCAGGCCGGAGCCGACGACTACCTGGTCAAGCCCTTCGCCGCCGCGGAGCTGCTCGCGCGGGTGAGGGCGAACATGGACATGGCGCGGCTGCGCCAGCACCAGGCGCGCTGGCGCAGCGCGCTGGTCGACTCGCTGCAGGAGGCGTTCTTCGTCTGCGACGAGCAGGGCGCCGTCGTCGAGATCAACAGCGCCTTCACCGACATCCTCGGCTACGGCCCCGAGAACCTGCCCTACCGGCCGATCCACCCGTGGTGGCCGGACGCCGCAACCGATCCCGAGGCCCACCAGCAGGTCGCCGACGCCTTCAGCGGCCTTCTCGGCCCGGGCCAGGGCAGCTACACCATCCCCGTCACCCACCGCGACGGGCACCGCCTGTGGGTGAGCGTCACCTTCAACCAGGCGCAGGATCCCGACACCGGGCGGCATGTCGTCGTCGGCACCTTCCGCGACGTCACCGCCGAGCACTACGCCATCCAGCGTGAGAGCGCCCTCGCCTCGCTGAGCACCAGCCTGTCCCAGGCCGGCAGCCTCTCCGACGCGCTGACCGGCGCCCTGCGGGAACTGCGAAGCCTGTGGCGCGCCCGGTCGGTGCTGGCCGCCGTCTTCGACCACGGCGAGGAACCGACCCTGACCGTCGCCGGCGAACCGGTGGACTGGCACGGGCTGCCGGGCGATCGCCGCCGTGTGCTCACCGACCTGCTGCGGCGGCCGCTGCTCACCCCGGTCGCCGACCGCGACGGGGCCGGCGTCCTGCTGGAGCACCCCGAGGGCCAGCTGGCCCTGTGGATCGACCTGGGCGTCCACCGGCCCTTCACCGGCGAGGACCAGGTGCTGCTGTCGCTGCTGGCCGGGCGTCTCGCCCAGGGACTCGTGCGCGCCCACCAGATCGACCAGCAACGCGAGACCGCCATCGCGCTGCAGCGGGCCATCCTCGGCCCCGCCCAGCTTCCCGACGGGTTCGCCGTACGCTACGAGCCCGCCACCCGGCCCCTGGAGGTCGGCGGCGACTGGTACGACACCATCGCCCTGCCCGGCGGGCGCATCGGCATCGTGGTCGGGGACTGCGTCGGACGCGGGGTGGAGGCCGCCGCCGTCATGGGACAGCTGCGCAGCGCGTGCCGCGCGCTGCTGCTGCAGGACGACAGCCCGGCCCGCGTGCTCATGGCCCTGGACCACTTCGCCGCCGGCGTCCCCGGGGCCCGGTGCACCACCGTCTTCTGCGCCGTGCTCGACCCGGAGACCGGGCGCCTGTCCTACTCCAGCGCCGGACATCCGCCGGGGATCCTCGCCCTCGCCGACGGCAGCACGAGCCTGCTCGACGGCGGACGTTCCGTTCCCCTGGCCGTACGCCCGGGCGCGACCCGTCCGGAGAGCGAGACGATCATCCCGGCGCGCGCCACGCTGATGCTGTACACGGACGGCCTGGTAGAGCGCCGCCGCCATCCGCTGTATTCGGGCATCGACCAGGCCAGCCAGGCCGTACAGGACGGCAGGAACGCCGCCGTCGACGACCTCGCCACCGAAGTGATGATCCGCCTGGCCCCGGCCGACGGCTACGACGACGACGTCGCTCTGCTGCTCTACCGGCACCCGGCCCCGCTGGAGATGACCTTCCCCGCCGAGTCGTCCCAGCTGGCGCCCGTGCGCAAGGCGCTGCGGAGCTGGCTCGGCCAGTGCGACCTCCCCACCCAGATCGTCCAGAACATCCTGGTCGCCGCCGGTGAGGCGTGCGCGAACGCCATCGAGCACGGCCACCGTCACACCCCCGGCGACATCGTGCGCCTGCGGGCCGAGGCGTCGGTCGACAACCTGCGCCTCACCGTCGCCGACACCGGCCGCTGGAAGTCCCCCGAGCCCGAGGCGAACGCCCACCGCGGCCGCGGCGTCGCGCTCATGCGCGCCATGATGCAGCAGGTCACCATCACCCCGGGTCCGTACGGGACCACCGTCGACATGCAGATGAGGATCGCCTGATGACCACGCCCCTGACCCTCACTCCTGGGGTTCGCCCGGACGGCGCCGCTCTCCTGACCGCCGCCGGTGAGATCGACATGAGCAACACCGACGCCCTCGCGGCCGCGCTGGAGAGCACCCCGGGGCCTGTCGTCCTCGACCTGACCTCCGTCGAATACCTCGACAGTGCGGGCCTGAGCGTCCTGTTCGCCCACGCCGACCGCATCACTCTCATCGCCAACCCTCTGCTGACTCCCGTCCTGACCATCTCCGGGCTGGCGGACCTCGCCACCGTCCACGACGGCGACCCCGGCGCCTGACCGGGCAGGAATTCCGGCCTCCTGCGGCCACATCGCCTCACGTGGGATTTTGCTCTCGTTTGCGTTGATCTCTTTACACGAGTCATGTGATAGTTGACTATCAAGTGGCGACTCGACGGCTCGTGGTGAACGACGCTCTGGAGGCATCATGACCACTGTCGAACCCCGGACCTTCCCCTTCGGCCAGGTGGAACGGCTGGAGGTGGACCCGCTCTTCTCCCGGTTGCGGCAGGAGGAACCGCTGTGCCGGGTCCGGCTGCCCTACGGTGAACCCGCGTGGCTCGCGACCCGCTACGAGGACGTCAAGGTCGTGCTCGGCGACGCGCGGTTCAGCCGGGCCGCGGCGATCGGCCGCGACGAGCCGCGGATGCGGCCTCACCAGTCCCGCTCCGGCAGCATCCTCAGTTTCGACCCGCCGGAGCACAGCAGGCTGCGCAGGCTGGTGTCGAAGGCGTTCACCGTACGGCGGGTCGAGCTGTTGCGGCCGCGGACCCAGGAGATCGCGGACGATCTCGTCGGCGCGATGCTGGCCAAGGGCGCCCCGGCCGACATCGTCGAGAACTTCGGGCTGCCGCTGCCGATCACGGTCATCTGCGAGTTGCTGGGGGTGCCGGTCGAGGACCGGGTCGACTTCCGCACCTGGTCGGACGCGCTCCTGTCCACCACGCGGTTCACTCCCGAGCAGGTGGTGCACTGCATGGGCCTGCTGCGGGAGTACATGGCCGGGCTCATCGCCCAGCGCCGGCAGACCCCGAAGGACGACCTGCTCAGCGCGCTCGTCGCGGCCCGCGACAACGAGGAGCGGCTGTCGGAGGAGGAGATGCTGTCGCTGGCCGAGGCGCTGCTCGTCGCCGGTCACGAGACCACGGCCTCGCAGATCCCGAACTTCGTCTACGTGCTGCTCACCCACCCCGAGCAGCTCGCGGCGCTGCGCGCGGACCTCGACCTGATCCCCAGGGCGGTCGAAGAGCTGATGCGCTTCGTCCCGCTCGGGGGCGGCGCTTCCATCGCCCGCTACGCGCTGGAGGACGTCGAGCTGGGCGGCGTCACGGTGCGCGCCGGAGAGCCGGTGGTCGTGAGCCTGGTGTCGGCCAACCGCGACGAGTCGGTCTACACGAACCCCGACGATCTCGAATTCGACCGTCAGCAGGCCTCGCACGTGGGATTCGGGCACGGGGCCCACCACTGTCTCGGCGCCCCGCTCGCCCGGATGGAGCTGCAGGTCGCCCTGCGTACGCTGCTCACCCGGCTACCGGGACTCCGCCTCGCCGGGGCCGAGGACGACGTCGTGTGGAAGACGGGGTTGTCCACCCGGGGACCCGAGCACATGCTTGTCACCTGGGACCAGCCCTGACGGACGTGCGGAGCTAATCGATAGTCGCCTATCACTTGGCTATCCTGTGGTGGTGACCGCCGAGACCTCACGACGGCTGCGTGCCGACGCCGCCCGCAACTCCGGCAGGATCGTGCGCGCAGCCCGGGAGCTCTGGGCCGAGCAGGGCCCCGACGCGCTGCTGGAGGACATCGCCCGCCGCGCCGGGGTCGGCATCGCGACGCTCTACCGCCACTTCCCCGACAAGGCGGGCCTGGTGCGGGCGGCCCTCGACCAGAGCTTCGCCGAGGACATCGCCCCCGCCATAGAACGGGCGCTCGGCGACGACGATCCCCGGCGCGGTCTGGCCACCGTGCTCGAGGCGGCGATGTCCACGGCGGGTCGTGAACACAACACCCTGGCCGCCGCGCGGAACTCCGGCGCCATCACCGCGGAGGCCAGCAGCCCGTTCATCGAGTCGCTGACCCTGCTGGCCCGGCGCGGGCAGCAGGCCGGTCTCATCCGCGCCGACCTCGTCCCCGACGACCTGCCCAGGATCATGGTCATGCTGATGGGCGTGCTGTGGACGATGGAACCCGGCAGCGACGGCTGGCGGCGCTACCTCGCGCTCGTCCTCGACGCCCTGTCTCCCGGCGCCCTGTCTTCCGGCGGGGCCTCCCCGCTGCCGCCCGCCGTGCCGCTCAGGTCGCCGCGCAAGCGGGGCGGCTGGCCGGTATGACGCCGCGGGCGACCGGCGGGCCGCCCGCGGCGACCGGAAGATCGCGTGGTGATCAGCCCGGGGCGGCGAGCCTGGCGAGGGCGGTGGCCGAGGGCGTGCCGGGCTCGGCCTGGTAGGCGATGACGACCTGGCCGTCCGTCCCGCCGACCGTCAGGCTGTGCCGCCGCAGGACGAGCGGCCCGACGACGGGGTGGACGAACTCCTTCGTCTCGTCGCGTGTCGGGCGGACGTCGTGACGTTCCCACAGCCGGCGGAAGTCCTCGGAGGCCGCGGACAGCTCCTCGACCAGCTCGCGCAGGGCCGGGTCGCCGAGGTCGGCGCCGGCCACGGCCCGCAGCGCGGCGACCGAATCGGCCGCGACGGCGTCCCACTGGGGGAACAGCGCCCGCGCGCCGGGATCGAGGAAGACGTCTCGGACGAGGTTGCGGCCGGGCCGATACATGGGCGCCAGGGCGATCGCCGTCGTGTTGGCGGCCAGCACGTCGAACCGCCGTCCCCGCAGGTAGGCGGGCGTGCCCACCCACGCGTCGAGGAGACGCCCGATCCCCGGGGCCGGTCGCTCCTCGGGCCGGTGGGGCGGGCCGCCGTTCCGTCTCGACGCGTCGCGGGCCAGGGCGTGCAGGTGGGCCGTGAGATCGGCGTCGAGGCGCAGGGCGGCCCCGAGCGCGTCGAGCACCTGCTCGGAGGGGTTGCGGTCGCGGCCCTGTTCGAGCCGGGTCAGGTAGGCGAGGCTGACGCCCGCGAGCGCGGCCAGCTCGTCGCGGCGCAGCCCGGCGACCCGGCGCCGCCCGATCGCGGGCAGCCCGGCGTCCTGCGGGCGTACGAGCGCGCGGCGGGCCTTGAGGAAGCTGCCGAGAGTGTTGTCGCCGGGCATGTCACCCGCCACTGTACGCGGGCCCCGTGGGCGAAGGTGACCCTGTCACGGTGATGGCTGCTTCCTCCCGCGCTTGGCACAGTCGTAGGCATGAGTACTACCGGACACCCACTCACCTGGTTCATCACGGGAGCATCCCGCGGCTTCGGGAACGTGTGGACGCGGGCGGCGCTGCGGCGCGGCGACCGGGTCGTCGCGACGGCCCGCGACGTCACCGCGCTGAAGCCGCTCGCCGACGAGTTCGGCGACGCTGTCCTCCCACTCACGCTCGACGTCACCGACCGGGAGGCGGCCTTCGACGCGGTGGCCCGGGCTGCCGAACGCTTCGGCGGCGTCGACGTCGCCGTCAACAACGCCGGATACGGCCTGTTCGGCGCGGTGGAGGAGGTCACCGAGGCCCAGGCGAGAGCTCAGCTGGAGACGAATCTGCTCGGCGCGCTCTGGGTCACCCAGGCCGTGCTGCCCGGGATGCGGGAGCGCGGGCGCGGCCGCATTCTGCAGGTGTCGAGCATCGGCGGCGTCGCCGCGTTCCCCATGCTCGGGCTTTACAACGCGTCGAAATGGGGCCTGGAGGCGTTCAGCGAGTCGCTCGCCCAGGAGGTCGCCTCGCACGGGATCGCGGTGACGATCGTCGAGCCCGGCCCGTACGGCACCGACTGGAGCGGATCGTCGGCCGTCCACGCCGAGCCGCTTCCCGCCTACGACGACGTCCGGGAGGCCCGCCGGGCCGCCGCGGCGGGCAGGGTCCCGGTCGACCCTGAGGTCACGGCCGAGGCGGTCCTCGCGGTCGTGGACGCGGAACGGCCCCCGCTGCGCCTGTTCCTGGGGAGCTACTGCCTGCCGATCGCGGAGCGGGTCTACAGCGAACGCCTGGACACCTGGCGGGAGTGGCGCTCCCTCTCCGAGTCCGCCGACGGCTGACCCCGGCGGCATCGGAGACGACCGCAGGACAATCCCGCGGCTGTCACGCGGGCAGAAGGACGTCAACCGTGCCCACGCCCGCATCCGAGCCCTCGTCGAACGCGCCATCGCGACACTGAAGACGTGGAAGGTCCTGGCCAAGCTCCGCTGCTGTCCTCGCCGGGCCACCGCGATCGTGCAGGCCATCCTCGTCCTGCGCCGTCGAAGCCGACCCCTACTCAGGATTGAAAGGGCTCGATGGACCAGCTGAGATTGCGATATCCGAGTTGACCTGCCAGTCGTCATTGAGCGCCTCGCGGGACTCCGCCCGGCCGACCCGCGTGCCGCCCATCATGGCGTCTGCTGGTCGCGGCGGGTCTGCTTCTTCTCGCGGATGACCGCGTGGGCGTCGGCGACGGGGCCTAGGTGAGCGAGCTTGTCGGGATTGACGATCGTGCGGATGGTCTGGATGCGTCCGTCCAGGATGTCGAGCGTCCAGACGTTGATGATGTGACCGTCTCGGTCGCGGATGATCGCACCCGGCTGGCCGTTCACCTCGTGCGCCTCCAGCACCGCGCCGATCTGGGCGAACGGCGGGATGGCGACGGACAGCACCCGGGCGATCTTCGCGACGCCGAAGAGGGGAATCGTACTCCCGATCTTGCCGGCGCCGTCGTTGACCAGCTGGACGTCGGCGGCCAGCAGTTCCTGCAGCCCTGTGACGTCCCCCTCCCTCATCGCATGGAAGAACCGCCCGGCGAGCTGCTCGCGGGCCCGGCGATCCGCCTCGAAGCGGGGCCGGCCCGCGTCCATGTGACGGCGTGCCTGCACCGCGAGCTGGCGGCAGGCCGCCTCCGACCGCTCCACCGCGGCGGCGATCTCCCGGTAGCTGAAGGCGAACACCTCGCGGAGCACGAAGACCGCACGCTCGAGCGGGCTGAGCCGCTCCAGCAGGATCAGCGCCGCCATCGACAACGAGTCGGACAGCTCCGCCGACCGCTCCGGGTCCTGGTAGGGGTCGGTCAGCAGCGGTTCGGGGAACCATGGCCCGACGTAAGCCTCGCGCCGGACGCGGGCCGAGCGCAGCACGTCGATCGAGATCCGCGTCACCGTGGCCGACAGGAAGGCCTTGGGTGACTCGGGCTGGGCCGGGGAACCTTCGTAGCGCAGCCAGGCCTCCTGGACGGCGTCCTCGGCCTCGCTCACGCTGCCCAGGATGCGGTAGGCGATCGTGAAAAGCAGCGGCCTCAATTCCTGGAAGTCCTCGACGCGAGTCACGCGGACCATTGATATCACCACTCAGGACAAAGGTGACATGGTGTCGCAGGTCACACTCGGGCGATCTCACATCTCTGCCGGGCTATCTCGTCCAGGGGGTTGTAACGGCTGAGAGCGGCAACAAGGAGCACACCGTGCAGAAGGTTTGGTTCGTCACCGGCTCGTCCCGCGGCCTGGGCCGCAACTTCGTGGAGGCCGCCCTGGCGCGCGGCGACAAGGTCGCTGCCACCGCCCGGAACACCGCGAGCCTGCAGGCGCTGGCCGACACCTATGGAGACGCGGTGCTTCCACTGGAAATGGACGTGACCGACAGGGCCGCCGTCTTCGAGAGCGTGAAGCGCGCCAAGGAGCACTTCGGCCGGCTCGACGTCATCGTGAACAACGCCGGCTACGCCCAGATCGGCGCGGTCGAAGAACTTACAGAACAGGAACTGCGCGACCAGCTCGAGACCAATCTGTTCGGCGCGGTGTGGGTGGTCCAGGCCGCGCTGCCGTACCTGCGTGAGCAGCGCTCGGGGCACATCATCCAGCTTTCCTCGGCCGCCGGGGTCATCGCGATGCCGCTCGGCGGCGCGTACCACGCCTCTAAGTGGGCCCTGGAGGGCCTGAACGAGGCGCTCGCCGGCGAGGTCGCCGAGTTCGGCGTCAAGGTGACCATCATCGAGCCCGGCGGCTTCGCCACCCGGGACGGCAACAACCCCGACCCGCTCGCCAACGGCTACATGGCCACGCCCGACCCGGCCTACGACGGTCTCCGTCAGCACCTCGGGGCGATGACAGGGAAGATGCCCGCAGGCGACCCGGCCGCCGCGGCGCAGGCACTGCTGAAGCTCGTGGACTCCGCCAACCCGCCGGTGCGGGTGCTGTTCGGCAAGGGCTTCCACCCGCTGATCGAGCGGGCCTACGCCGACCGGCTCAAGACCTGGGCCGACTGGCAGGACCTCTCAATCGAGGCACACGGCGACCTCGAAGCCCGCTGACTCAGGTCGAGAGGCCGCGCAACCGGCGAGCGGCGCCCAGGTCGCCCAGGACGCCTGGGCGTCCGGGCGATCCGCTCGGCCGGTGAGCCGGATTGTCCTGACGGACGCCGTTCAAAGGCCATCGGCTACGACTGCCGCTGTCGCGCCATCAGCGCTCGGTCAAACGCGCGCAAGCTCCCATCCGCGCCTGCGGGGAACGCGCCGTGGCCACCTTGTAGACCTGGAAGATCCTGACTCGGCTGCGCTGCCGCCCGCAGCGCGCCATCACGATCATGCAACCATCCATGTCCTGCAGCTCATCGAAGAAGGCCGCTACTCAGGATGAAAAGCGCTCAAGGCCGATGAAACGCGGAGTTCGGCTGAGTTGTCAATGAAAGTTTCATTGCCGAGCGGTGTCCGAGTCCTGCCCGACTTCCGCGCAAATCCTTCTCCGATGAGCGGGCGCGGCGATATTCCGGCACGCGCCGGGGTTCGCCAGGATGGCGGATCACGCGTCGCCCGGTGAGAAACTTGGGCGGTGGAGACTCCGGTGCCGGGACGAGCCGAAACGCGGCTCCAGGCCAAAATACTGACGCGCTTGCGTGACGCCGGTCCGCAATCTCGCATTCAGCTGTCGGAACACTTCGAAGTGTCACGCACGACGATCGGAGCCGAACTCGGCCGGCTGGCGGCGCTTCACCTCGTCGAGGAAATCGGGCCCGCCGCGTCGCGTGGAGGCCGCAGGTCGACCGTCATCGATCTCGCCGGCCGGGTGCGGTTCGTCGGCGTCGCCGTCGGCGCGACCTCGGTGTCCACCGCGGTCACCGACGGCAGGCTGGGCGTCCTCGCGTTCGAACGCGCGGAATGCGACATACGCCAGGGCCCAGAGCCGGTGCTCGAACTCGCCATGGAACAGAGCCGCCGGCTGCTCCTCAAATTGGGAGTGGACAGACCGGTGGGAGTCGGCGTCGGCGTGCCCGGCCCGGTGGACTTCTCACGCGGTATCCCGGTCTCGCCGCCGATCATGCCGGGATGGGACGGTTATCCGGTCCGCGATGTCCTCGGCGGGCAGTTCGATTGTCCGGTCGTACTGGACAACGATGTCAATGTAATGGCCCTGGGCGAACAACACGCCGGTGCGGCGAGCACCGCCGAGAACTTCCTGTTCGTCAAGGTCGGCACAGGCATCGGCTGCGGAATCGTGGCCAAGGGTGAGCTCTATCGCGGTATGGACGGGTGCGCGGGGGATATCGGGCACATACCGGTGGCCGATTCCGGCGAGATCTGCACCTGCGGCAACACGGGGTGTCTGGAGGCCTCCTTCGGCGGGGAGGCGCTGGCTCGCGACGCGCTCGCCGCGGCCCGCTCGGGGCGCTCGCCCCTGCTCGGGGAACTCCTCGAACGCGACGGCACGCTGACCGCCGCGCAGGTGGGGGAGGCGGTGGCCGCCGGTGACGCGACCTCCGTGCAGATGGTGCGCGACGGCGGACGGCGCCTGGGCGAGGTGCTGGCGGGCCTGGTGTCGTTCTTCAACCCGAGCCTCATCGTGCTGGGCGGTGGGCTCACGCTGCTGGGTCACGTCCTGCTCGCCGAGATCCGCGGGGCGATCTATCGCCGCTCGCTGCCCCTCGCCACCAGGAATCTGCCGATCACGATGAGCGATCTCGGCCCGCAGGCGGGCGTCATCGGCGCCGCCAGGCTGGTCAGCGAGGAGGTCTACCGCTTCCCGCGGTGATCGGCGCCCGCACCGGACGGTCACCGGTGACGGCATCCTGCTCGCAGAGGATTGCATGATCATGCATTCCCGTGTATATATTCTACTCGTGTCCAAGGTGCTCACTTCTCTGCCTGTCGGCGAGCGTGTCGGGATCGCCTTCTCCGGTGGCCTCGACACTTCGGTAGCGGTCGCGTGGATGCGGGAGAAGGGTGCAGTGCCGTGCACCTACACCGCGGAAATCGGCCAGTACGACGAACCTGACATCGCCTCGGTGCCGGGGCGTGCCACCGCGTACGGCGCGGAGATCTCCCGGCTGGTCGACTGCCGGGCGGCCCTGGTCGAGGAGGGGCTCGCGGCTCTGGCCTGCGGGGCGTTCCACATCAGGTCCGGCGGCCGCACGTACTTCAACACCACCCCGCTCGGGCGGGCCGTCACCGGCACCCTGCTGGTGCGCGCGATGCTCGAGGACGGCGTGCAGATCTGGGGAGACGGCTCCACCTTCAAGGGCAATGACATCGAGCGGTTCTACCGCTACGGTCTGCTCGCCAACCCCTCCCTGCGGATCTACAAGCCGTGGCTGGACGCCGACTTCGTCAACGAGCTCGGCGGGCGCAAGGAGATGTCCGAGTGGCTGCTCGCCCACGGGCTGCCCTACCGGGACAGTGTGGAGAAGGCCTACTCCACCGACGCGAACATCTGGGGCGCGACGCACGAGGCCAAGTCCCTTGAGCACCTCGACACGGGCATCGAGATCGTCGAGCCCATCATGGGCGTGCGCTTCTGGGACCCCGCCGTCGAGATCGCCACCGAGGACGTCACGATCGGCTTCGAGCAGGGACGGCCGGTGACGATCAACGGCAAGGAGTTCCCCTCCGCCGTCGATCTGGTGCTGGAGGCCAACGCCATCGGCGGCCGGCACGGCCTGGGCATGTCCGACCAGATCGAGAACCGGATCATCGAGGCCAAGAGCCGGGGCATCTACGAGGCGCCGGGCATGGCGCTGCTCCACGCGGCCTACGAGCGGCTGGTCAACGCGATCCACAACGAGGACACCCTCGCCAGCTACCACATCGAGGGACGGCGGCTGGGCAGGCTGCTCTACGAGGGCCGCTGGCTGGACCCGCAGGCGCTGATGCTGCGCGAGTCGCTGCAGCGCTGGGTCGGCATGGCGGTGACCGGAGAGGTGACCCTGCGGCTGCGGCGCGGCGAGGACTACTCCGTGCTGGACACGTCCGGACCGGCGTTCAGCTACCACCCGGACAAGCTCTCCATGGAGCGCACCGAGGACTCCGCCTTCGGCCCGGTGGACCGCATCGGGCAGCTGACGATGCGCAACCTCGACATCGCCGACTCTCGCGCCAAGCTGGAGCAGTACGCCAGGCTCGGCATGGTCGGCAGCCAGCAGCCGGCGCTGATCGGCGCCGCCCAGGCGGCCTCGACCGGGCTGATCGGCGCGATGCCCGAGGGCGGAGCCGAGGCGATCGCCTCTCGCGGCGAGGTCTCCAGCGAGGAGGAGCTCCTCGACCAGGCCGCCATGGAGCTCGGCACCGACTGACGACCACGACTGGGGGCGCCCGGTGTCGCCGGGCGCCCTTCGACGTCATCAAGCCGGGCCGGGCACGTCCGCAAGCCGGGCCGGGGACGTGCATGGGCGTGGCCGGAAACCACGCAAGGCGGGCTGTGGACGTGCGCGGTGCGGGCCGGGGGCGTCCGGAAGCCGGGTCAGGCGCGGGCGGAGGGGTTCAGGAGCTCGGTGATCCGGACGAACCCGTCGGCGCCGTGGCCCTGTGCGATGACGCGGCGGGCCCAGCCTTCGGCCGCGCGCATCACGCTCGCGTCGATGCCGTGGGCCTCGGAGGTGTGGACGACGTGGGCCATGGACGAGGCCGCCGAGGTGATCGGGTTGCCCTCGCCGGAGAACCCGCCGCTGTCCACTTCCGCCGCCGCCTGCTCGAAGACGGGCGGCAGGATCGCGCCGATGCCCTTGGCGAACGGCGCCAGCTCCCGCGCGGTCACCCCCTCGGCTCGCGCCACCGCCAGCGCGTGCGCGTAGCCCGCCATCGCGGTCCAGAAGACGCCGAGCAGCGCGATGTCATAGGCCGCCGCCCGGCCGATCTCCTCGCCGAGATGGGTGTGCGTGCCGCCGAGGGCCTCCAGCACCGGCCGGTGCCGCCGGTAGAGCTCCTCAGGGCCGCTGTGCAGGAACACCGCGGCCGGGGTGCCGATGGTCGCGGTCGGCGTCATGATCGCGCCGTCGAGGTAGCCGATGCCGTGCCCGGCCGCCCAGGCGGCGGTGCTCCGGGCGCGGTCGGGGGTGTCGGCGGTCAGGTTCACGAGCGTGTGTCCCCGGAGCGCGCCGGCGACCGCCTCGCGCCGTACGACGGCGTCCGCCGCGTCGTAGTTCACCACGCAGATCACGGTCAGCTCGCTCGCGGCGACCGCCGCTTCCGGCGTGGGGGCGCCGTACGCGCCCCGCTCGGCCAACTGCCGATCTCTGCCCGGTGTCCGGTTCCAGACCGTGGTCCGGATGCCGGCGTCCAGGAAGGCCCCGGCGAGGGCCCGGCCCATCGGCCCCAGGCCGAGCACCGTGACGGCAGACTGGTGGGCGTGCTGGCTCATGTCTCGACTCCTGTGTGCATGACGGAGATTGCGCTGAACGGGTGGATGGACGATGACGCGTAGCCGTGCCGGAGACCTGAACGTCTGCGGGGTCACCGCCGCGATCGCCGTGATCGACGGCAAGTGGAAGACGATCCTGCTCTGGCTCCTGGAATCCGCTCCGCGTCGTCCCGGCGAGCTGGTCCGGCGGCTGCCGGGCCTCACCGAGAAGGTGCTGACTCAGACGCTCCGGGAGATGGAGGCCGACGGGCTAGTGCACCGTGAGGTGCACGACGGCCGTCCGTTGAAGACCGTGTACTCACTGACCGATTTCGGCCGTGAGCTGTCCGAGGCGCTGGCGCCGCTGTCCGACTGGGGACATCGCCGCCTGGAGAAGCTGGCCCGGGAGACGCGGGCCCGGGAGACGTCAGCCCGGGAGACGTCGGCAGAGGAGGCGCCGGCAGGGCCCTTCCCGGTCTCCTGACGCACCGCCGTCACCTCCGCTCCCACGTGAATGCGACGGCCTTCGGCCGCCCGGAACCAAGCGTCACGCCGCGCGAGCCTGGCCGACAAGTACCCACAAAAAGGTGGGTAGGCGGCACAGCCGGCTGGACGACGGTTCTTTGCACAGTGCATACGTTCCCTTTGCCCGGGTAGCCCGGCCTTGTTTCGCGAGAGCGAGATCGACCACCGGAGGGGGAGGCGCGGTGGCACTGCGGATCGAGGACTACGGGCTGCTCGGCGACCTGCACACGGCCGCGCTGGTGGGGCGCGACGGGTCGATCGACTGGTTGTGCCTGCCCCGGTTCGACGCTCCCGCGTGTTTCGCCGCCCTGCTGGGCGACGAGCGGGCGGGGTCCTGGCGTCTGGCCCCCGCGGCCGGCGGGCTCTGCACGCGCCGCCGCTACCGCGGCGACTCCCTCGTCCTGGAGACGGAGTGGGACACCCCCGAGGGGTCCGTGCGCGTGATCGACGCGATGCCGCCACGCGGTGAGGCGGCCGACGTGGTGCGGGTCGTGGAAGGCGTCAGCGGACGGGTGCCGATGCGGATGGCGCTGCGGCTGCGGTTCGACTACGGGCATATCGTGCCCTGGGTGCGGCACGAGGACGGACGGCTCGCGGCGGTCGCCGGGCCGGACGCCGCCTGGCTGAAGACACCGGTGCCGCTCCGCGGCGAGGACATGACGACCTACGCTGAGTTCGAGGTGGCTGCCGGGCAGCGGGTGCCGTTCGTGCTGACCTATCGGCCCTCGCACGAGCGCATGCCGCGACCGGTGGACGCGGAGAAGGCCCTCGCCGACACGGAGGCGTTCTGGACGTCGTGGATGCGCGGCTTCCGATACGAGGGCCGGTGGGAGGAGGCCGTGCGCCGATCGCTGGTCGTGCTGAAGGCGCTGACCTACGCGCCGACCGGAGGCATCGTGGCCGCGGTCACCACCTCGCTGCCCGAACAGCCGGGCGGGCCGCGCAACTGGGACTACCGGTTCTGCTGGCTGCGCGACGCGACGTTCACGCTGCAGGCGCTGCTGGGCACCGGCTTCGTCGCCGAGGCCAGGGCCTGGCGGGAGTGGCTGCTGCGGGCCGCGGCCGGAGACCCGGCCGACCTGCAGATCATGTACGGCATCGACGGCACCCGCCGCCTGCCGGAATACCCGCTCGACTGGCTGGCCGGCTACGAGGGATCGGCTCCGGTGCGGGTGGGCAACGCGGCGTCCGGGCAGTTCCAGCTCGACGTGTGGGGCGAGGTCCTCGACGGGCTGCACCTGGCCAGGACGGCCGGCATCCACGCCGACGAGCAGGCATGGGACCTGCAACGGGCGCTGCTGGACTTCCTGGAGGGCCACTGGGACGACCCGGACAACGGGCTGTGGGAGGTGCGCGGCGACCGCCGCCACTTCGTGCATTCCAAGGTCATGGCGTGGGCGGGCCTGGACCGCGCTGTGCAGGCCGTCGAACGCTTCGGCCTCGACGGGCCGGTGGACCGGTGGCGCGCCACCCGCGACAAGATCCACGCCGAGGTCTGCGACCGCGGCTACGACCCCGAGCGGGGCACGTTCACCCAGTTCTACGGCTCCAAGGGACTGGACGCCGCCCTGCTGCTGATCCCCCGGGTGGGGTTCCTGCCCTGGACCGATCCCCGGGTGGCCGGCACCGTTGAGGCGGTGCGACGCGAGCTGTGCTCCGACGGGTTCCTGCTGCGCTACCGGCCGCAGGCCGACGGCAACGTGGACGGCCTTCCCGGCACCGAGGGGGCCTTCGTCACCTGCACGTTCTGGCTCGCCGACGCGCTGTACGGCATCGGCCGCCGCCGGGAGGCGTACGAGCTGTTCGAACGGCTGCTGAGCCTGCGCAACGATCTCGGCCTGCTGAGCGAGGAGTACGACCCCGCGACCGGGCGGCAGCTCGGCAACACCCCGCAGGCGTTCAGCCACGTCGGGCTGGTGAACGCCGCCCGGCACCTGTCCGGCACTCGGCCGGCCGAGCACGTCGCGCACGGCCACGAGCACGTTGGAGGTGAGCGCTGATGCGCGCTCTCACCGTCATTCCGCTGCAGAAGGACTCATTGGCCGTCACCGAGGTCCCCGATCCCGAGCCGGGTGAGGGGGACCTGCTCGTCGACGGTCTCGCCGTCGGCGTGTGCGGCACCGACAAGGAGATCGCCGCCGGGGAGTACGGCTGGGCCCCGCCGGGCCGCGACCGCCTGGTCATCGGCCACGAGTCGCTGGGCAGGGTGCGGCAGGCGCCTTCCGGCAGCGGTTTCGCCCCGGGCGACCTGGTCGTCGGAGTGGTCCGGCGGCCCGACCCGGTGCCGTGCGGCGCCTGCGCGCACGGCCAGTTCGACATGTGCCGCAACGGCCGCTACACCGAGCGCGGCATCAAGGAACTGGACGGATACGCCAGCCGGAGCTGGGTGGTCGAGCCTGATTACGCCGTCAGGCTGGATCCCGGACTGGCCGACGTCGGAATGCTCCTCGAACCCACCAGCGTCGTCGCCAAGGCCTGGGACGAGGTGGAGAAGGTCGGCGCCCGGGCCTGGTTCGCGCCGAAGACCGCGCTGGTCACCGGCGCCGGGCCGATCGGCCTGCTCGCGGCGCTGCTCGGCGTGCAGCGCGGGCTGGAGGTGCACGTCCTCGACCGGGTCACGGAGGGCCCCAAACCGGCCCTCGTGCGGGATCTCGGCGCGGTCTACCACGCCGAGGACGCCGGCGAGGTCGCCGCCAAGGTGCGCCCCGACGTGGTCATCGAGGCGACAGGGGCCGGACCGGTCATCTTCGCCGTGGCCGCGAACACCGCGCCGTACGGCATCGTCTGCCTCACCGGCGTCTCCTCGGCAGGCCGCCGGATCACGCTCGACGCGGGCAGCCTCAACCGCGAGATCGTGCTGGAGAACGACGTGCTCATCGGCTCGGTCAACGCCAACCTCGGCCACTACGCCGCCGCGGCGGACGCCCTGGCCAAGGCCGATCTCGCCTGGCTGAACCGGCTGATCAACCGCAGGGTGCCGCTGGAGTCGTTCCGCGACGCCTTCACCGCCGGGCCGCAGGACGTCAAGGTCGTCGTCGAGCTGTGACGGTTCCTACACCAAGAAGATCAGCATGGCGGTGAGGCCGAGGGTCACCGCCACGAAACCGGCCGTGCGGGGCTGCCGGGCGGCCTCCCGGCGAGAGGAGACCACGAGCACGGCGCCCACGGCGAGCGCCGCCACGAGGTGCAGGCCGTACCAGACGGGAATGGGCACCCTGGCCAGGAAGGTGCCGGACAGCAGGTCGTCGGCGGACCCGTAGCCGCCGAGTGCGGCGACCGCGGCCAGGCCCAGCACCGGGAGCGCGTACCGGAACCGGCCGAGCAGGGCCCAGACGACGGTGCCCAGGCCGAGCAGGATCGCACAGCGGTGGTGCAGTTGCCGTGCGAGCAGGCCGCCGCGATCGTCGAAACTGATGTCGAGGATCGAGTGGTAGGCGGCGCTCATCTGCACGCCTCGCAGCGGCTCGTAGTCGCCGGTGTAGGAGACCGTCTCGCCGCTGGGCACGTAGGTGAACGCCAGCACCCCGCCGGTGATCAGGAAGACCGCGAAAAGGTAGATGAGCATCTCACCCATCGCCTGCCTCGTCCGATCCATCGGCACATTTCAGCACATGCGTGCGCGTCAGGGGGGCGGAAGCAGGGGAACCGCCTTGGCGGGTGTCTCGCAGGTCGTGAACGGAACCGGGCTGAGCGCGTCGAGGCGCTCGGCGAACTCGGCCGCGAGGCCGGTCAGGACCAGCATCCCCGTCGCCGTCTCCGACACGCGCTGCTGCGCCACGATCAGGGCGGTGATGCCGGTGCTGTCCCAGTAGGTCACCGCGGAAAGGTCGATCACCAGCCCCGCCGCCGGTGTCCGGGAGACGAGCTCCCCGACCGCCGCGGTGATCTCGGGGGCCGCCTGCTCGTCCAGGGCGCCGTCCAGCTCGAGAACGGTGTGCGACTCGAGACGGCGCAGCCGTGGAGTGGCGGACCGGCGCGACGCGGGCCCGGGGAGGGTGAAGTCGGCCGTGGCGAGGGTGCCGCCCGGGCCGGAGTCGATCGTGAACCGGTCCGACAGGTAGCGGGCGAGCCACAGCCCGTGCCCGTGCCTGACCGGCCATCCGGCGGCGTCGTGCCCGGGCGAGCCGGGGTCGCCGACCTCGCACCGCAGCACGCCGTCGAGCTGCCAGATCCTCGCCCGTCCGGTTCCCGAGCCGTGGAAGACCGCATTGGTGGCGAGCTCGTGGACGGTGAGCACCAGGTCCACGGCCCGGCCGTGGGGAAGCCCGGCGTGGACGACGTGGGCTTCCAGCGTCTCCCGCAGGGGATAGAGCGAGCCGCGGTCGAACGACTGGTCGAGGATCAGCACCGGCGTAGCGGTGCTCCGCTTCCCGCTGCCGGAGCCCGAGGCGACGTGGGAGGCGTGGGTGGTTCCGTCATCGCTCATGCGTGGTCACCAGGCTGATCCCGGGAACGCCCTGAGCGCCGAGCAGCACGAACCGCGGCACGATGGCGGGGTTGCATCGCAGGACGACCGTGCGGGCCGGCGCCACGCTCCGCGCCACGTCGATGATCGTCCGGGTGCAGGAGAGGTCGATGAAGGACAGCTCGGCCATGTTGATCGTGAGCGGGCCGTCCGTCCTGATCGCCTCGCACAGCGCCAGGGCCAGCGCGTCCTCGGCCGCCCGGTCGATCTGTCCCGCCATCCGGATGCCGGGCGGCGCGTACTGGCGGCAGATCCGCAGCAGCGGGTCGTCGTAGTAGGTGGCCGCGGCGACCGCCCGTGTGTGGAACGGGGAGACCGACGCGAGGGTGACCGGGTCGAAGCGTTCCCGGTCGTACTGGCACAACACCGACACCCTGCTGTCCGACAGGACCGTCGCGATCTTCTCCTCGAAGGCGGGCAGTTGCTCCACACCGTGGACCGGCCGCAGGGCCCAGCCCATGTCGAGGGCCACCCGCAGTCCCGAGTAGCCCTCGTGCGAGGTCAGCTCCATCTGGGAGCTCAGCCACCCCATCGCGTGATCCACGTTGAAGGCCTGCCCGGACAGCAGGCCCTCCTGAGAGGCGACGACGTCCATCCGGCCGCTCGCGGTGGCGGTCTGCACGGCGATCCCGCGGCGGCTCAGCTCGGCCAGCGCTCCCTGCGGCTCCTCGCACAGCCAGACGACGCGCAGGCCTCCCGCCAGCCCGTCCCGTACGAACGCGGCGGTGAGGTCGAGCAGTTCTTCCGGCTCGCCGAAGGTCAGGCACGCGTGATCGTTGATCGTCAGATCCGTGATCTGCACTTCAGCGCTGACCGTCACCGCGACCCCACCCCCGAGCGGTCCCCGCCGCCCACCGCCTCATCGGGGTACCCATCCTAGTGACCGGCATTCGTCAAGAATCGGTCTCGAATGGTGGAAGGAGCTACAGGTACGTCGGCGTACGGCCGGCCCGGTCGCGGAACATCCACCAGTTCCAGACCTGGGAAAGCACCATCAGCGGCACCATGACCGCGGCGAAGCCCGCCAGAAGCCGCAGGGTGCCCGCCTCCGCCATCGCCTCCGCCAGTCGCAGGCCGGAGCCGGGGGCGCCGGAGGAGACCAGCACGAAGGGGTGCAGGCCCGCGCCGAGGGCGACGACGGGCAGGGCGGCCGCGCACGAGGTCGCGGCGAAGGCGCGACCGGTGCGGCCCGCGCGCAGCAGAGCCGCCCCGGCGAGGAGCACGACCACCAAGGCGGCGCCGGCCACGAGGGCGGGCCACGGGTTGACGAGGGCGTGCCGCGCCGAGGTGAGGAAGCCGGCGACGAGGACGGCGACCGCCGCCACGGCCGCCACGAGCAGGGCGCGACGGCCTGCCCTCGCCGCCCGCGCGCTCGGCTCGCCGGCGGTCCGCCACGCCAGGAAGGACGCCCCGTGCGCGACGAACATCGCGGTGGTCGTGGCGCCGCACAGCAGCACGAAGGGGTGGAGCAGGTCGGCCGGTCCGAGCGAGAAGGCGTTCCGGGCGTCCAGCGGCACCCCGGCGAGGAGGCGGCCGGTCACGAGCCCCCACCCCACGGCGGGCACCAGCCCGCCCAGGAAGATCAACCCATCCCAGAGCCGGCGCGCCGAGGCGCTCCGGTGGCGGCTGCGCAACTGCACGGCGGCGTTCCCGACGACGATCCCGGCCAGGATCGCCGCGAACAGGAAGTACATGCCGGACAGCAGCCGCCCTTCCAGGAAGGGGAAGGCGCCGAACAGCACCCCGGCCGCGGCCACCAGCCAGACCTCGTTGCCGAGGAAGAACGGGCCGAAGGCGTTGAGCAGCGCCCGCCGTTCGCGGTCGTCACGGCCGAGCCAGGGGGTGAGCATCTGCACGCCGTAGTCGAAACCGGCCAGGACGAAGTAGCCGGCGAGCAGCAGTCCGAGCAGGACCGGCCACACGAGTCCGAGCGTCACGAGGGCTCCTCTTTCACAGGGCGAGCGCCGCGGAGGGCCGCTCCGCCTGCCCGTCGCCGGGTGGTCCGCCCAGGTCGGTGCCGGCCGGGCCGCGGCGGGCATACCGGGCGATCAGCACCCAGTCGGCGACCGCCAGCGCGAGGAACACCCCGCAGAACAGGACCAGGGACACCGTCATCGAGCCGACGGGCGACCGTGCGGCGGCCGTCGTGAGCTCGCCGTACACCGCCCAGGGCTGGCGTCCCACCTCGCGCAGCAGCCATCCTCCGAGCGCGGCGACGAAGGGCAGGGGAACCGCGACCAGCATCAGGTACGCCGCCGGGCGGAATCGGAGGTACCAGTCCCGGTAGAGCAGGACGAGGGCCACGACGACCAGCAGGAAGATCAGATAACCGACGTCCTGCATGACGTCGAAGGCGGCGGCGATCCAGGAGGGTGGCCGGTAGTCGCCCGCGCCGAACCGCTGCGCCAGGTGCGCCTGGACGTCCTCGACCCGCAGGGAGCCGATGTCGTCGACGTGGCCGCGCAGGGTCGCCGCCTTCATCGGCTGGGTGTCCACGAGCGTCGGGATCTGCACGAACCCGTAGTAGAGGGCCACCAACGCCGCGGGCGTGGCCACGAACAGGCCGAGCCGCAGTGACGCGCGGAAGAACTCCCGCTCCGCCGTGCGCTTGAGGAAGTGGTAGGAGCTCACCCCCGCCACGAACACTCCACCGGTCATCAGCGCTGCGGTGCCGGCGTGCACCAGCGCGTTGATCGCGTTGGGGTTGGTGAGCATGGCGCCGAAGTCGGTGAGGTAGGCGACGCCGCCGCGCACCTCGTGCCCCACCGGATGCTGCAGGAAGCCGTTCGCCACCATGATCCAGTACGCCGAGGCGTAGGCGGTGAGGGTGACCAGCCAGATCAACGTGACGTGCACCGCCTTGGGCAGCTTCCCCCAGCCGAAGATCCACATGCCCAGGAAGGTGGACTCGGCGAAGAAGGCGACGATCGTCTCGAGCGCGAGCGGGGCGCCGAAGACGTTGCCCGCGTACTCGGCCAGCCCGCTCCAGGCGAGCCCGAACTGGAACTCCATGACCAGGCCGGTGACGATGCCCAGCACGTAGTTCACGACGTAGATCTGGCCCCAGAACCGGGTCATGCGCTCCATGAGCGGTGCGCCGCCGAGGGCGTGCCGGGTGTGCATCACCGCGATCAGCGGGGCGAGGCCGAGGGTGAGCATCACGAACAGCCAGTGGAAACCGGCCGTCGTCGCGAACTGGAGCCGCGCCAGCGTCTCGTCCGTCATCGGCGTCCGCCCGTCGCCCGGCGAGGAGAGGTCCGGAGCGCGTGCTGGAGCGACAAATCAGCCCTTTCCTCGCAATATCCGCAAGAGCGGACGGATCATATCCTCACACGCCCGTCTCGCGGCAGGTGATCGGGGGCCCGGGCCCGATCAGGAGGACGCGGGGGTCGTCCCGGCGGAGCCGGACAGGATGCCGTCGAGCGTCATGGTGAGGTAGCGGGCCAGGTCGTCTGCCGACATGGCCGCGATCGGGCCGTCGGCCAGAACGTACCGGCTGAACGTGACCCCGATGAGGTGCGCGCCGAGCAGGTCGACCCGCAGCGCGACGTCCGGTCCGGTGAGCACGGTGCCGTAGGCGGCGATGCTCTCCTCGCGCATGGCCCGCAGCAGCGCCTTGGCGGCCTCCTGATCGCCGGCGGCGCTGCGTACGAGGGCGACGAAGGGATCGGCGCTGTCGGCCGACTCCATGCGGGCGACGTAGGCGCGCGCGACCCGCTCGGCCAGGCCCTCGGCGTCCCCTCGGACGCTGTCGGCGAGGTCGCGCGTCCCCGGCACGGCGGCGAGGAACAGTTGCTCCTTGGACGAGAAGTGCATCACGACGAGTCCGTGGGTCACCCCGGCCCGTTGCGCGATCTCCCTGATGGTCGCCTTCGCGTACCCGCGCTCGGCGAAGACGGAGCGGGCCGCGGCGAGGATGGCGGCTCGCCGCGCCTCCGGGTCGCGCACCCGCTTCCTCGGGGGCACGGGCGCCGCGGCGTTGGACTGTGACGCGTCAGACACCATGCCGCTTACTGTACACGTGGACATTAGTGGCGACGCGGGCGTACATTACTGACCAGATGGTCATTAGGGCCGCGCACACCAGGAGTGATCGCGATGAACCTCGCCCCGCTTTCCCCCGACGACACCACCGTGGTCCTGGTCGACTACGCCGTCGGTTTCGCCAACCTGCTCCGTTCGCACGACCTGCGCGAGCACATCGCCAACGTCGCCGGCCTCGCCAAGACCGCCGTGCTGTACGGCAGCGGCCTGGTGGTGACCAACGGCGAGGCGTCCAAGCCCTCGGGCCCGCTCTATCCGGAACTGCTGGACGTCATCGGCGACCGGCCGGTGATCGAGCGGACGACCGCGTTCAACTCCTTCCTCGACCCGGCCTTCGCCGAGGCGGTGCGCGCCGCCGGCCGCCGCAGGCTGGTCATCGGCGGCATCGCCACCGACGGCTGCGTGCTGCAGACCGCGCTGGGCGCGTTGCGTGAGGGCTACGAGGCGTACGTCGTGGTGGACGCCACGGCGAGCCTCAGCAGGGAGGCGCACGACGCGGCGGTGCAGCGGATGGCGATGTCCGGCGTCGTGCCGGTCACCTGGTGGTCGCTGGCCGCCGAGTTCCAGCTGGAGCCGCGCTTCGCCGACGCGCCGTACCGCACCCAGTTGATGGGCGAGTTCCAGCCGGCCATGACGATGGCGGGCCGCACGTTCTTCGCCGGTGTGCACGAGGGGCGGCTCGCGCCCACGGCAGCCTGAAACGCGGGGCCTGAGGCGCGGGGGCTCGAAACACGCGGGGACGCGGCGGGTTACTCGGGGTCGATGAGGAAGGTCTGTCCGGGCGCGGAGGCGCAGGGCCGTTCGACGGCCTCCGCCCCCGGCCGGCCCTCGTCGCCGTTGACGGCGAGGCACCGGCCGCTCGACGCCGGCCGGATGCGGTAGCCGTCCCCACCCGCCGGTTCGAGCCGGAAACGCTGGTTGGGCCGGGCGCCGGTGCAGTCGCTCCAGGGCTCGAGCATGCGGTCCGGCGCCGGCCCGCCCGCCCGGGCGGCCAGATCCGACGGCGCCGGGGTGTCCGAGATCGTCCGGAAGTGTCCGGGACACCGCCGATGTGTGGACGTGAGCCCGCGTGCTGGGCCACGGTGGCCTTGCACAACGGCCCGTCGGCGCCGGAGCACGCAGGTGCTCGGGGGCGGCGTCGCGAGGGCGGGCCGTGGCGGCGGACGTGAGCGCCCATCGCGGCAGCGGGTGGCGGCGCACGCATTCTCCGCGGGCGACTGGCGCACGTCCGCCGCCGCATCTCACTCGACATGAGGGATACGAACCATGGGACGCGTAGTTCTGTCTGTTTTCACCACCCTTGACGGCGTCATCGAGAACCCGCACGAGTGGGCTTTCGGGTTCGTCGGCGAGGACTCGATGCAGGCCGGCCTCGACCAGATCCGCGTGGCGCGGGCGCTGCTCCTCGGACGGGTCACCTACGAGGGCTTCGCGGCCTCCTGGCCGTCGATGACCGACGAGGTGGGCTACGCGGACGCGATGAACACCCTGCCGAAGTACGTCGTGTCGACCACGCTGACCGAGGCCACCTAAGTAATCGGGCGCGTCCTGGCCGGGCACCGCGGGTGAACCGGTCACCGGCGGAGCCGGGTCACGGCGGCGTACAGGGCCAGGGAGAGGGCCGCCCAGGTCAGGGTGGCGATCGTGAGGGACAGCCACAGCGGCCAGACGGTCACCGTGAGCGCCACGACGACGGCGAAGCCGATCAGGCCGAGGGCGCCGAAGGTCGCGCCCCCCACGTCCTGCCCGGCCTGGCGCACGCCCTCCTCCTTGGCGATCAGGGTGACGCTCGCCAGCAGGATCGCCGGGAACGCGAGGAAGAGCCCGCCCGCGCGCGGGCCGGCCAGCACGGACACCACCCCGGCGAGCGCCGACACTCCGGCGCCGAACGCGAACCGGACCGCCCAGTCGCGCATGGGCGGCCGCCTCAGCTCACCGAGCCGCAGCCGCACCTTCCGTCCGTCCTGAGACGGCCGCCCGTCGCCGGGAGCCGGGCCGCCGTCACGACGGGCGCTCACGACGGGCGCGCCGGTGGTGGGACGAGTTCCAGGGCAGCCGGCTGGGGAGGCGGAGCGGGGACCGCTGTGGTCCGGACGCCGAGCAGGCCCTGCGGCGCCAGAGCGTACCCGGCCGCCGCGACGACGCCCCAGACGGCGAGCGCGGTCAGCGCCCCCCGCCATACGCCCCACCTGCCCAACAGGGGAACGGCGATCAGGCAGTAGAGGGTGAAACCGACCGCGCCGATCTGCATGCCCCGGGCCGAGGCGAGGACGTCGGGAACGCCGGCGATGCCGGCGGTGACGATGAGGCTGGCCAGGGCGACCGAAGGGGCGGCGGAGAACACCCCGGCGAGCCGTTTCGGCGTCAGCGTCTCGGCCAGCGCCGCGAAGGCCAGCACGAAGACGCCTCCGGCCAGCGACTTCAGGACGACCGTCACGATCTGGTCGGTCACCTCGCCCACGCCGCGTCCCCTCCCCCGAACCGACACAGATGTCCGGGGGGCGCCGATCGCCGGTTGAACCGCGTTGATTTCCGGCAGGGGTACGCCCGAAACCCCCAGGCGCGGACCGCGTACAGAGCCCGTCAATACTCGGTTCGAACCCGTATGGAAGCCGTCAAGAGCGGCCAAATGCCCCCGATCTCGGACTTTGCTTGTGCTGAGGCCGCCGTAGACCGGCGGACGTAAACACAACCGAGGAGTGGGGATGGCGGACGTCATCTTCGTCGCTCTGACGATCGCGGTGTTCGCGATCTTCGGGCTCGTCGTGAGGGCGGTGGAGCGCCTGTGAGCGTGATCAACGCCGCCGGTCTCGGCGTGGCCGCGGCACTGCTGGTCTTCATGGTCGCGGCCCTGTTGTTCCCGGAGCGCTTCTGATGGGCGCGGCAGCGGCAGGGGCCGCGCTCGTGCTGTCCGTCGTCGCGGTGCTCGCCGTCGTCTACCTGCTGCTGGGCGACTACCTCTACCGGGTCTACACCGGCACCCGCCACAGCGCGGCCGAGCGCCTCGTCTACCGTCTCGTCGGCGTGCGGCCGGACGCCGAGCAGCCCTGGGCGGTCTACGCGCGCGCCCTGCTGGCCTTCTCCGCGGTCTCCGTGCTGGTCGTGTACGGCATGCAGCGCCTGCAGGACCGGCTGGTCCTCGGCCTCGGACGGCCCCCGGTCCCCGCCCACGTCGCGTGGAACACGGCCGTCAGCTTCGTGACGAACACGAACTGGCAGTCGTACGCGGGCGAGACGGTCATGGGTCACCTGGTGCAGATGGCCGCCCTTGCGGTGCAGAACTTCGTGTCGGCGGCGGTCGGCATGGCCGTGGCGGTCGCGCTCGTGCGCGGATTCGCCCGCAGGCAGGCCGACACGATCGGCAACTTCTGGGTGGACCTCGTGCGCGGCACGTTCCGGGTCCTGCTGCCGATCGCGTTCGTCGCCGCGCTGGTCCTGGTCGCCGCAGGCGTGGTGCAGAACCTCGCGTCACCGCACGAGGTGACGACGCTGACCGGCGGCACCCAGGCGATCACCGGGGGCCCGGTGGCGAGCCAGGAGGCCATCAAGGAGCTCGGCACCAACGGCGGCGGCTTCTCCAACGCCAACTCCGCCCATCCCTTCGAGAATCCGGCCGGGTGGACGAACTGGCTGCAGATCGTCCTGCTCCTGGCGATCCCGGTCGCGCTGCCGCGCACCTTCGGCCGCATGGCCGGGCAGGTGCGTCAGGGACACGCGATCCTCGCCGTCATGGCGGTGATCGCCCTGGCGAGCGTGCTGCTGACGAACGTCTTCGAGATCTCCGGCGGCGCCACGGTCCCGCAGGCCGCCGGGGCGGCGCTGGAGGGCAAGGAGGTCCGTTTCGGCGTGCCCGGTTCCGCGACGTTCGCCGCCGCCACCACGCTGACCTCGACCGGCGCCGCCGACTCGGCCCACGACTCCTTCACGCCCCTGGGCGGCATGATGACGATGCTGAACATGATGCTCGGCGAGGTCGCGCCGGGCGGCGCCGGTTCGGGCCTGTACGGCATCCTCGTGCTGGCGGTGATCACCGTCTTCGTCGCCGGTCTCATGGTGGGCCGCACGCCGGAGTATCTGGGCAAGAAGATCGGCTCGCGCGAGATCAAGCTGGCCTCGCTCTACTTCCTGGTCACCCCTGCCCTCGTGCTCGCCGGCACGGCGGCGGCGATGGGCAACCGGGCGGGTCTCGCGGCCATGCTCAACGGCGGCCCGCACGGGCTCTCGGAGATCCTCTACGCCTTCACCAGCGCGGCAAACAACAACGGCTCGGCCTTCGGCGGGATCTCGGCGGGCACGCCCTGGTGGTGCGTCGCGCTCGGCCTGTGCATGGCCTTCGGCCGGTTCCTGCCGATCGTCTTCGTCCTCGCGCTGGCCGGATCGCTGGCCCGGCAGGCGCCGGTGCCGGCCTCCGCCGGGACGCTGCCCACCCACCGGCCCCAGTTCGTCGGCATGGTGGCCGGCGTCACGGTCGTCCTCGTCGCCCTCACGTTCCTGCCGGCTCTCGCGCTCGCGCCGCTCGCGGAAGGACTCTCCTAGTCATGTCGACGTCACCACGGCGCGCGAGCCGCGAAAGCGGCGGCAGGATCGGCGGCGGTCTGCTCGATCCCCGCCAGCTCGTGAGGTCGCTGCCCGACGCCGTACGCAAGCTGAATCCGGCGACGCTGTGGCGCAACCCGGTCATGTTCGTCGTCGAGATCGGCGCGTTCCTCACCACGGGCCTGGCGGTCGCGGCCCCTTCGGCGTTCGCCTGGGCGATCGCGGTCTGGCTGTGGCTGACCGCGCTGTTCGCCACCCTCGCCGAGGCCGTGGCCGAGGGCCGCGGCAAGGCCCAGGCCGCCACGCTGCGGGCGGCCAAGCGCGACACCACGGCCCGGCGCCTGGCGGACCCGCGCGACCCCGCCCGGTGGGACGTCGTCGGCGCCCAGGAGCTGCGCCAGGGCGACCATGTCGTCGTCGAGGCCGGGGAGGTCATTCCGGGCGACGGCGACGTGGTCGAGGGCATCGCCAGCGTGGACGAGTCGGCCATCACCGGCGAGTCCGCCCCCGTGATCCGCGAGTCGGGCGGGGACAGGTCGGCGGTCACGGGGGGCACCAGGGTGCTGTCGGACCGGATCGTGGTGCGGATCACCCAGAAGCCGGGGGAGAGCTTCATCGACCGGATGATCGCCCTGGTCGAGGGCGCCGACCGGCAGAAGACGCCCAACGAGATCGCCCTCAACATCCTGCTGGCCGCCCTCACGGTGATCTTCCTGATCGCCACGGTGACCATGCAGCCGCTGGCGATCTACTCCAAGGCCCAGAACCCCGGCGTACCGGACACGACCGCGCTCGGCGCCGACGGCGTGAGCGGGGTGGTGCTGGTGGCGCTGCTGGTCTGCCTGATCCCGACCACGATCGGGGCGTTGCTGTCGGCCATCGGCATCGCGGGCATGGACCGCCTCGTGCAGCGCAACGTGCTGGCCATGAGCGGACGGGCGGTGGAGGCGGCAGGCGACGTCACGACCCTGCTCCTCGACAAGACCGGCACGATCACCTTGGGCAACCGGCAGGCGTCGCAGTTCGTCCCGGCCGAAGGCGTCTCCGAGCTCGACCTGGCCGAGGCGGCGCAGCTGGCGAGCCTCGCCGACGAGACCCCGGAGGGACGTTCCGTCGTCGTTCACGCCAAACGCGCCTACGACCTGCGTGAACGCCAGCCGGGCGAGCTGGCCCACGCGGAGTGGGTCGCCTTCACCGCCCAGACCCGCATGTCCGGGGTGAACGTGGACGGCCGGCGGGTCCGCAAGGGGGCCGCGACCTCGGTCATGAAGTGGGTGCGCGACAACGGCGGCCATCCCACCGCCGAGGTCGGGCAGCTGGTCGACGGGATCTCCGCCTCCGGCGGCACGCCTCTCGTCGTCGGCGAGGTGAGCGGCGGCAGGGCCCGGGTGCTCGGGGTGATCCACCTCAAGGACGTGGTCAAGCAGGGCATGCGGGAGCGGTTCGACGAGATGCGCCGGATGGGCATCCGCACCGTGATGATCACCGGGGACAACCCGATGACCGCCGGGGCCATCGCCAGGGAGGCCGGGGTGGACGACTTCCTGGCCGAGGCGACTCCCGAGGACAAGCTCGCATTGATCCGCAAGGAGCAGGAGGGCGGGCGGCTGGTCGCGATGACCGGGGACGGCACCAACGACGCCCCGGCGCTGGCCCAGGCCGACGTGGGGGTGGCGATGAACACCGGTACCTCCGCCGCCAAGGAAGCCGGCAACATGGTCGACCTCGATTCGAACCCGACCAAGCTCATCGAGATCGTCGAGATCGGCAAGCAGTTGCTGATCACGCGGGGGGCGCTGACGACCTTCTCGATCGCCAACGACATCGCGAAGTATTTCGCGATCATCCCGGCCATGTTCGCGGCCGTCTATCCGGGCCTGGACGCGCTCAACGTCATGCGGTTGCACAGCCCGCAGTCGGCCATCCTGTCCGCGGTGATCTTCAACGCCCTGGTCATCGTCGCGCTGATCCCGCTCGCCCTGCGCGGCGTACGCTACCGCCCCTCCAGCGCCTCCAAACTGCTCGGCCGCAACCTCTGCCTGTACGGCCTGGGCGGCGTCGTCGCGCCGTTCGCCGGCATCAAGCTCATCGACCTGTTCGTCCAATTCCTTCCGGGGATGTCCTGATGGCTGCGCACGTGATGGAACGCCTGCCGAACACGCTCCGCCGGCATCTCGCGGCGGTCCGGGCCGTCGCCGTGCTCACGGTGATCCTGGGCGGCCTGTATCCCCTGCTGGTGACCGGCATCGCCCAGGTCCTGCTCCCCCACCGGGCCGGCGGCTCGATCCTGCGCGAGGACGGCAGGGACGTGGGCAGCGCCCTCATCGGGCAGAGCTTCACCGGCAAGGACGGCAACCCGGTGCGCAGGTACTTCCAGAGCCGCCCTTCCGCGGGCGGCCACGACCCGCTGGCCTCGGGCGCGAGCAACCTCGGCCCGCAGGACGTCGTCGACCGGCTGCCCGACCCCCGGGGGGCCGGCCAGGCCGCGAGGAAGGGCAGGGTCTCCCTGCTCACCCAGGTGTGCGCGCGCTCCACGGCGGTCGGCGAACTGGAGGGGGTCAGCGGGGCCAGGCCGTACTGCACGGCGGACGGGGTGGGCGCGGTGCTCAAGGTCTTCCCCGCCGTCGGCAGGCCCACGAGGGTCGTCAGCGTCAACCAGGCGTGCCCGGCCACGCCGTTCGTCGCCGCCTACGAGGGTGTGAAGGTCGAGTGCGGCAGGCCCGGCGAGGACTACACAGCCGGCCGTACGGTGCCGGTCCGGGGAAACGCCCGCGCGGTCGTCCCCCCGGACGCCGTGACGGCGAGCGGCAGCGGGCTCGACCCGCACATCTCCGTCGCGTACGCCGAGCTGCAGGCTCCCCGGGTGGCACGGGAACGGGGGCTCGACGTGGGCAGGGTGCGGACCCTGATCAGGGAGCACACGACCGGCCCTGCCCTCGGCTTCCTGGGGGAGCCCGGGGTGAATGTGCTGGAGCTCAATCTGGCCCTCGACAGGGAGAGGTGAGCGGCCATGCCACGCGGGCGGCTGCGGATCTACCTCGGCGCGGCACCCGGGGTCGGCAAGACGTACGCGATGCTCTGCGAGGGGCACCGCCGCAGGGAGCGCGGCACGGACGTCGTGGTCGGCCTGGTGGAGACCCACGGCCGCGTACGCACCGCGCGACTGCTGGAGGGGCTGGAGATCGTCCCCCGCAGGACCCTCACGTACCGGGGCGCGGCCTTCACCGAGCTGGACGTCGACGCGGTCGTCGCCCGGCGTCCGCGGGTCGCCCTGGTCGACGAGCTGGCGCACACCAACGTGCCCGGCTCGCGCAACGCCAAGCGCTGGCAGGACATCGACGAGCTCCTCGACGCCGGGATCGACGTGATCTCCACGGTGAACATCCAGCACCTGGAGTCGGTCAACGACGTCGTGCAGCACATCACCGGCATCCCGCAGCGCGAGACCGTGCCCGACGAGGTCGTACGCCGGGCCGACCAGGTCGAGCTGGTCGACATGAGCCCGGAGGCGCTGCGGCGGCGGCTCGCGCACGGCAACGTGTACATGCCGGAGAAGGTGGACGCCGCCCTGGCCAACTACTTCCGCGTCGGCAACCTCACCGCGCTGCGCGAGCTGGCCCTGCTGTGGCTCGCCGACGAGGTGGACGAGCAGCTCGACCGCTACCGCGCCGAGCACGGCATCGCCGACACGTGGGAGGCACGCGAGCGGGTCGTCGTCGCGCTGACCGGGGGACCGGAGGGAGAGACCCTCGTGAGGCGGGCGGCCCGCATCGCCGCCAGGAGCAAGGGCGCCGACCTGCTCGCCGTCCACGTCACCCGGGCCGACGGGCTGGCCGGCGGCGACCCGGCGCTGCTGGCGCGCCAGCGCGCCCTCGTGGAGAGCATGGGCGGCACCTACCACCAGGTGGTGGGCGACGACGTGCCGCGGGCGCTGCTGGAGTTCGCCCGCGGCGTCAACGCCACCCAGCTCGTGCTCGGCGCCTCCCGGCGCGGCCGGGTCGCCCAGATCTTCAGCAGAGGGGTGGGCGTCGAGACGACCGCGAGGTCCGGCTCGATCGACGTCCACATGATCACTCACGAGCAGGTCAAGAAGGGACGGGAGCACCCGCAGCGGTCGCGGGCGGCGCTCACCCGGCGGCGCAGGCTGGCGGGGTGGGCCGTCGCGCTCACCGGCCTGCCGCTGCTCACCGCCGCGCTGCTCCCCTTCCGGGGCACGCTGGCGCTGCCGAGCTTCATCCTGCTGTTCCTGACCACCGTCGTGGGCGTGGCGCTGGTCGGCGGCTTGTGGCCGGCGATCACGGCGGCGGTCGCCGGGTCGCTGCTGCTCAACTTCTTCTTCACCCCGCCCCTGCACACCCTGACGATCGCCAACCCGGAGAACCTCTTCGCCCTGGTCGTCTTCGTCCTCGTCGCGGCGGCGGTCAGCATGATCGTGGACGTGGCCGCCCGCCGTACGCGGGAGGCGGCCCGCGCGGGGGCGGACGCGGAGATCCTGTCCGCGCTGGCCGGGCACGTGCTGCGCGGCGAGGCCGCCGTGCCCTCCCTGCTCGCGCGTACGCGGGAGACGTTCGGCCTGGTCTCGGTCACCCTGCTCGAACGGCGGCCGGAGGCGGGGCAGGGGCCGGACGACCGGTCCGACCCCGCCTCATGGCGGATCGTCGCGACCTCGGGGGGAGAGCCGTGCACCTGCCCGGACGCCGCAGGCACCGACGTGGACATCGACGGCGACCTCGTGCTCGCCGCGCGCGGACGGCTGCTCGACGCCTCCGAGCGCCGCGTGATCGAGGCGTTCGCCGCGCAGGTGGCCGTCGCCCTGCGGCAGGAACGGCTGGAGGAGGAGGCCGAGCAGGCCAGGCCGCTCGCGGAGGCCGACAGGATGCGCACCGCGCTGCTCGCGGCGGTCAGCCACGACCTGCGCACCCCGCTGGCCGCCGCGAAGGCCGCCGTGGAGAGCCTGCGCGCCACCGACGTCGAGTGGTCCGCCGAGGACCGCGCCGAATTGCTGGAGACCGCGGACGAGTCGCTGGCCAGGCTCGACCGCCTGGTGGCGAACCTGCTCGACATGAGCCGCCTGCAGGCCGGGGTGCTCGGCGTGGCCGCCCAGCCGGTCGCCGTCGAGGAGATCGTGCCCCGGGCGGTCGACGACCTCGGGCCGCTCGCCGCCGAGGTGAAGATCGACATCCCGCACGACCTGCCCGAGGTCGTCGCCGATCCGGCGCTGCTCGAGCGGGTGCTCGCCAACGTCGTCGCCAACGCCGTCCGCTACACCCCCGCGGGCGAGAGCGTGCTCGTCACCGCCAGCAGGTACGGCGAGCGGGCCGAGATCCGGATAATCGACCGTGGGCCCGGTGTGCCGCACGACGCCTACGACCGGATCTTCCTGCCCTTCCAGCGGCTGGGGGACCGGGACAACCACAGCGGGGTCGGGCTGGGCCTGGCCCTGGCGCGCGGACTGACCGAGGCGATGGGAGGAGCGTTGACGCCCGACGAGACGCCCGGGGGAGGGCTCACCATGATCCTGACCCTGCCCGTCGCCGAGCACACCCACGACGTGCTGAGGGGCCCGATGGATCTCGGTGGTTCTCTGGATATGGGCGGTGCGGCGCCGTGAGCCGGATCCTCGTCGTCGACGACGAGCCGCAGATCCTGCGCGCGCTGCGGATCAACCTGGCCGCGCGCGGATACGAGGTCGCCGTCGCGGCGGACGGCGGCTCCGCGTTGCGCGAGGCCGCGGACCGGCGTCCCGACCTGATCGTGCTGGACCTCGGGCTGCCCGACATGGACGGAGTCGAGGTCATCCACGGCGTACGCGGCTGGAGCAGCGTGCCGATCATCGTGCTGTCGGGGCGCACCGGCAACCAGGACAAGATCGACGCGCTGGACGCCGGGGCGGACGACTACGTCACCAAGCCCTTCGGGGTGGACGAGCTGCTGGCCCGCGTGCGCGCGGTGACCCGGCGCACCGGCTCCCGGGACAGCGAGCCCGCCCGCGTACGGATCGGGGAGCACGTGGTCGACCTCGCCGACAAGACCGTCTCCGGCGACGTACGGCTGACCCCGACCGAGTGGCACATCCTCGAACTCCTGGTCCGCAACCCCGGCAAGCTGATCAGCCAGCGGCAGCTGCTGAGCGAGGTGTGGGGCACGCAGTACGTGAAGGAGACGCACTACCTGCGGCAGTACATGGCCCAGCTCCGGCGCAAGCTGGAGAAGGAGCCCGCCCACCCCGTCCACCTCATCACCGAGCCGGGCATGGGCTACCGTTTCACCCCCTGACGACACGGAACTGTCGGTCGGGTGCGGAAGAATCGCCTTCATCATGACCACCACCACCGCGCCGCCCATCACCGCACCGGCAGACGTGCCCGCACGTCCCCTGCCGGTCGAGCTCATCGACGGCCCGGGGGGCAGCCTCTACCTGCTCCCCTTCGCGCCGCTCACCCCGGACGACTGCGAGGCCCTGTCCGTGCTCCTCGCCGCCCGGGCCGCCGCCGTACGGCGGAACGAAGCCGCGTCCACCGCAGGTCGGTAACGCCTCATTCGGCAGCCGGTGAAGGGGCTGTGGCGGGGATCACATCGGACGCGTGTCACGTACGGGCGGGTCGCTTCCATCTGCTGGTCGTCAACGGTGAGACGAGGAGGCGGAACGATGAGCGCACAGCACGAAGCCGGCGTGGCGACCACCCACCGAGTGGTGATCCTGGGAGCGGGGTACGCGGGCCTGTCCGCGGCCGTCCAGCTCGGGTGCCGGGTCAAGCCGAGCGAGAACGTGCGGGTGACCCTGGTGAACGCGCAGGAGCGGTTCACCGAGCGGCTGCGGTTGCACATGACGGCGACGGGTCAGCGGCTCGCCGAGCTGAGCATCCCCGAACTGCTGGAGGGCACGGGCGCGCACTTCGAGCGCGGGTGGGTGACGGCGGTGGACGCGGACGCGAAGACCGTGCGGATCGACGACGAACGCGTGCTGCCCTACGACACGCTGGTGTACGCGCTGGGCGGCGTGGCCGACACGGCGGCGGTCCCGGGCGTCGAGGACCACGCGTACACCCTGAACAGCGCTCAGGACGCCGAGGTGCTGGCCGACCGGTTGTCGCGGCTCGGCGGCGGCACGGTGGCGGTCGTCGGCAGCGGACTGACCGGCGTCGAGTCGGCCGCGGAGATCGCCGAGCGGCACCCGGAGCTGAACGTCGTGCTGCTGGGCCGCGGTGAACCGGGCGCGGCCATGAACCCGAAGGCCAGGGCGTATCTGCGCGCCGCGCTCGACCGCCTGGGCGTGCAGGTCCGCAGCGGGGTCGAGGTGGTGAAGGTGCTGCCCGGCACGGTCGAGCTGGCCGGCGGGGAGAGCGTGGCGGCCGACGTGGTCCTGTGGACGAGCGGTACGCGGGTGTCGCCGCTGGCGGCCGCCGCCGGGCTGACCGTCGACGAGCACGGCCGCATCGTCACCGACACCGCGCTGCGGTCGGTGTCCCACCCCGAGGTGTACGCCGTGGGTGACGCGGCCGCGATCCGCCAGGGCTACGGCGTCATGCACGGCACCTGCCAGGGCGGCATGCCGACCGGCGTGCACGCCGCGGTGTCGATCGTCCGGGAGCTGAAGGGCAAGCGGCCCAAGCCGTTCCGCTTCGGCTACTACCACACTCCGGTCAGCCTCGGCCGGCACGACGCGGTCGTGCAGTTCACCCACCCCGACGACAGTCCCAGGCGGCTGTATCTGACCGGCCGCATCGCCGTCCGATACAAGGAGACGGTGACCGCTGCACCCTGGCCCACATGGGGCCGCATGAAGAAGATGCCCGCCTCGGGCGCGTTCTGGCCCCGCGGGGGCCGCTTCACCCGGGTGCGGGAGGCGTGATGACCCAGCCTCCCGACCTCGACCAGCAGGTGTTCGTCCAGCACCGGAACCTGCTGTTCTCGGTGGCCTACCGCATCCTCGGCACCGCGGCCGACGCCGAGGACGCGGTGCAGGACGCCTGGATCAACTGGTCGGCGGCCGACCGCTCCCAGGTGGCCGACCCGAAGGCCTACCTGACGCGGATCGTGTCGAACGTGGCGCTGGAGCGGCTGCGCTCCACCCAGCGCAAGCGTGAGGCCTATGTGGGGCCGTGGCTTCCGGAGCCCATCCTGACCGGCGGAGACACCGCCGAGACCGTCGCGGACGCCGAGTCGGTGTCGATGGCGATGCTCGTGGTGCTGGAGACGCTGAGCCCGCTGGAGCGCGCGGTGTTCGTGCTGAAGGAGGTCTTCGACTTCAGCCACGCCGAGATCGCGGAGGCGGTCGAACGTTCCGAAACCGCGGTGCGGCAGGCCGCGCACCGCGCTCGCGAGCACGTGCGGGCCCGGCGGCCGCGTTTCACGACGGACCGGTCGCGGCAGCGTGAGGTCACCGAGCGGTTCTTCGCCGCCGCGACCGGCGGTGACATGAACGCCCTGATGGAGCTGCTGTCCCCGGACGTCACCCTGTGGACAGACGGCGGCGGCAAGGTCCGTCAGGCCCTGCGCCCGGTCGTGGGCGCGGCGACGGTGGCCGCCTGGTTCGCGGCCGTCGGCACCGTCAGCTACCAGGGCATCGAGCCCGCCGACATGCATGCGGAACTCGTGGAGATCAACGGCGGGCCCGGCATCGTCTTCAGCGGCCCGGGTCGTGTGGTCGCGACCGTCACCTTCGACTTCGACACCGACGGCCGGATCACCACCATTCACAACGTCGCCAACCCGGACAAACTCCAGGCGATCGCCGATGGCACGACCCGCAGCCTCGGCACCCGCTGAGCACCGCTCCCGGCGGGGCGCGGCGGTGACGACCGCCGCGAGATCAGCGTACGCAGCAGGTGGAGCAGGGGTCGGCGTCCGGCAGCGTGATCCACAGGCAGCACGTGCGGCGGCGGTATCCGTCACCGTCGGGCGTGAGCAGCCCGGCCACCGGCGGCCCGATCTCGTCGAGCAGCCGGGCCGCCTCGGCGTACGACCCGAGCGTGAGCAGCGGGTGGGCGAACGCCTCCGCGGTGGAACCCCACAGCGTGCGCTCGCCCACCTTGGTGAGGGTGCCGAGCGCCCTGACGAACGGATACTGGCTCTCCCAAAGCGCCTCCCTGATGGCCGCCGCGAGGTCGGGGACGACGACGGCGCCCTCCGTCCCGGCCAGCGGGTCGCCGGGGAGCACGGCCACGGTCAGCCGCGACGCCGCCACCGTCACACCGGCCGCGGAGGGCCTGACCAGCGTGTCCTCCAGGCGCATCAGCGGCACTCGACGGCCGAGACCCCAGCCCAGGGCCATCGGCATCGTGTGCCAGTAGCCGTAGGTCTTCCACAGCAGCGCCGCCGCCACGTGACGCGGCGCGCTCCAGCGTCCGGCCGTCTCGTCCACCAGCGCGAGCAGGCCGTCGTACGGCTCCCGCACGAGGCCGGCGGCGGGGATCCAGCCGGGGGAGTCGTCGGCGACCAGCCGGGGCAGGACTCCCAGCACGCCGCCCCGCTCCGCCGCGAGGCCTTCCAGATGGTCGGAAAGGGCGTCGAGCAGCACTCCGCACTCCTTGGTGTCAGCGGTGATCTCTGGTGAGGAAGAGCAGCCGGGCCCGCTTGTCCGGCAGGTCGATCTCGGGCCCGAGCGTGAAGCCGGTCCGCAGCATCCGGGCGATCACCTTGTCGTTGCGGGTGTCCGGCTCGGCCACGATCCGGGTGTGGCGCGGGTCGGAGAACGCGTACGCGAGGAGCACGGACAGCAGGGCGGCGGTGAAGCCACGCTCGCCCTCCCCCGCCGCCGGCCCGATGAGCAGGTGGACGCCGAAGTCGCCCGGCTGGACGTCGTAGCACTCCCCGACCGGGTCGGCCTCAGGCTCGTACGTCTGGAACAGCGCCACCGGCCGGTCGTCGCGGTGGACGAGATAGGCGTGGTGGGTGGCGAGACCGTCCAGGTAGCCGTAGATCTCCAGAACCCGCTCGCAGCTCGCGCCGAGCATGCCCCAGAACCGGGCCCGCTCCTCGGTGACCCAGGAGTGGATCAGGCCGGCGTCGGCCTGTGGGTCCACCGGCACGACGCGGAAGGCGCCGAATCCCTCGACCACCTGCTCCCACACGGCCTCGCGCCGTGCGGGGGCCGTGGCCCGTGCGTCAGGGGTCATATCGCTCCTCGGTCTGTGTGTTCCAGGGTCAGCCGGTTCCAGTCCGTGATCACCGGCACGAGTTCGCCGCGCAGCCACAGAGGGTGCTGGTCACGCCGGTGGGGGTCGCCGGGGACGCCGCTCGCGCCGAACGGGACGATCCACAGGCTCCCCTCGCGCCGCGCGAGGTCCCACACGTAGCGCGCCGCCGGGCCCCGGGCGCAGTGATGGGTGACGCCCGGCACGCTCGACGTGGACAGCACACAGTCGTGGTCGCCCGCCAAGCCCGCCTCCATCGGCGCCGCGCCGTCCACAGGGCCCGGGTCGTCCACAGGGGACGAGATCGCAGGGGACGGCAGCGCCCGCCAGGGGGCGAGCCGGTGCAGGTCGCCCCAGCGGACGCCGGTCATTTCGCGGCGTGCTGCCACGTCCTCCAGCGCCGCCCGGGCCAGTTCCGTGATCGCCGCCCGGTCCAGCCCGGGCAGCAGACCGGTCGTCAGCAGGCTCTCCAGGGCGTACGCGACCCGGGGAGCCAGCGCGAGCCACGGCCGGAAGACCTCGGGAGCCCCCGCGTCCAGTCCGGCCAGGGACGCCAGGGCGGGATGGGCCGCCAGGCGGCGCACCACCTCGGCGCGGACCTGCGCGTACGCCGCCGCGTCGGTGCTGCCCGCGTCCATGCGCCGGTCCCAGGCCGACAACCGGTCCCGCAGGCGTACGGCCTCGGGACCGAGCCCGTCCAGCCCGGCCAGCAGGTCGAGAAGAGGGCCGGCGGCGGGCTGCAGGGTGTCGGTGTGGACGGCCGCCATGTCCCCGGCCGACCAGCGCGGCGAGCCGTCGAGCAGGCGGCTGATCCGGCCGGCACGGTAGGGCGGGGCGAACTCGACGCCGAGCGGCGCGGCGATCCCCCGCTCGTTGGCCATGACCGTGATGCCGCGGATGTCACGCCGTGGCATCGGCGCGTGCCGGTCGCGCCATTCGTGGCCGGGCTCCCAGGCGGGCACGGCCCGCAGCAGGTTGTCCGGGTGGCGGACGGGCACCACCCCGGCGACCCGGTGCAGCAGCCCGCCGCCGGTGTCCGCGGCGAGCACGACGTTGACGGGCTCGGCCCAGCGGTCGAGCGCCCGGTCCACGTCGGCCACGGTCTTCGCGCGCAGCAGCGCCGGCAGCGCCGCGAATCCCAGGTCGCGCAGGACCCGAGGCGGATATCGCAGGCTCACCGCCTCCCATACCTGTCCGTGGCCGGTCTCCCCAGGGACGCGGGCGTCCGCCATGACGACCGGGCCGCGCCCGGTCTCGACGACCTCGACCTCGACCGGCGCCTCCCCCGCCACCTCGACGACCTCGACGTGTGCGGCGCAGGGACGCCAGCCGTCAGGCCCCAGCGCCTCGACGCGGCCGTCCACGCGCCAGAGCCGCTCGCGGAAGAGGTCCTGGTAGTCGGCCATGGCGTTGGTGATCGCCCAGGCGACCGAGCCGGCGTGCCCGAAGTGGGGGATGCCCGGGACGCCCGGCACGGCCAGCCCCACCACGTCGAACTCGGGACAGGCCAGGCGGATCTGCTGATAGAAGCCGGGGTCCTCGATGAACCGGTGGGGATCACCCGCGATCAGGGCCGCGCCGGTGGCGGTGCGATCCGCGGGGACCAGCCAGCCGTTGCTCCCGCCCGTGCCCGGCCCGTCGGCCGCGAACAGCGCGACCGCCTCGGGGCCCAGCCGCTCGGCCACCGCCTCGCGCCACAGCTTGGCCGGGAAGTGCGCGAAGAGGATGTGGTGGGACAGCCAGATCGCCATTGGCGTCCAGGGCTCCCACCGTCCCGGCGCGAGCCCGGCCGCGTCGTCTCGTGTCGTGCCGTGCTGTTCTGCGTCGTGCTGTTCCGCGTCGTGCCATGCCGCGTCCGTCGCGGCGAACTCCGGCGCGCGATGCGCCCCTTCGGGGAGTCCGGCGTTGACGCCGTCCACGTAGGCGCTCAGCCAGCGCGCCGTGTCGTCGTCCAGCGCGTGCAGGCAGCGCTCGGCGGTGTCCGCGAGCCGGGCCTGCCGGGCGAAGCGGTCCCACGCAACGGCGTCCGGCCCGAGGATCGCCGCCGACGTGCCGGTCGCCCGGCGCCGCTCGACCTCGATCTGCCAGGCCCGGTCGAGGGCCGTGACACGTCCCTGGGCGAAGGCCAGTTCGTACGGATCGCCGGCGCGCAGGTGGGGGATGCCCCAGGCGTCCCGGTACACCCTGCTCACGACGCCGTCCCCGGCACCCGGCGCGATGCTCCGGTCATCGCGCCGCCGACCCATCCGGAGTGACGGCACGGCGGCGGGCGGCGGGAACGACCAGCGGAGTGCCGGTCTCCGGGTCGTCGATCACCCGGCAGGGCAGCCGGAAGACCTCCTCCACCAGGTCGGCCGTCATGACCTCTCCGGGTGCCCCGGCGGCCACGACCCGGCCGTCGCGCATCGCGATCAGATGGGTGGCGTAGCGGGCGGCGTGGTTGAGGTCGTGGAGCACCGCCACGAGCGTGCGCCCGCGCTCCTCGTGCAGCCGGGCGCACAGGTCGAGGACCTCGATCTGGTGGGCGATGTCCAGGTAGGTCGTCGGCTCGTCCAGGAGCAGCAGCGGCGTCTCCTGCGCCAGCGCCATCGCGATCCACACGCGCTGGCGCTGCCCGCCGGACAGCTCGTCGACCAGGCGTCCGGCCAGGTCGGCGACCCCGGTGGCCTCCATCGACTCGCGCACCACCCGCTCGTCGTCCGCCGACCACTGGCGCAGCAGCCGCTGGTGGGGATAGCGCCCGCGGCCGACCAGTTCGGCGACCGTGATGCCGTCCGGCGCGACGGACGTCTGGGGCAGCAGGCCGAGGGTTCTGGCGACCTTCCTGGCGGGCAGGGAGGTGATGTCCCGCCCGTCGAGCAGCACGGTCCCGGCGGCCGGCCGGAGCGTGCGCGCCAGCGCGCGCAGCAGGGTGGACTTGCCGCAGGCGTTGGGCCCGATGATCACCGTGAAGGACCGGTCGGGGATCGCGACGTCGAGGTTCTCGGCGACGACCCTCTTGTCGTACGAGAGGGTCAGCGCGCTGCCGCTGAGGCGCGGCCCGTCGTCGTGCATGCCCGCAACTCCGTTCCCGTGCCCGCTGGTTTCGTCCGCGATCGTCAGGGTCATATCCGTCCCGCCTTCCGCTGGGCGGCGAGCAGCCAGACGAGGTAGCCGCCGCCGAGCACCCCCGTCACCACGCCGACGGGCAGTTGGTGGCCCGCGAACAGCCGCTGCGCGGCCAGGTCGGCGCCCGTCAGCAGCGCCGCGCCCGTGCACGTCGCGGCGAGCAGGTTCGGCCCGGGCGTCCGGGTCATCCGCCTGGCCAGGTGCGGGGCGGTGAGCGCGACGAACGACACGGGCCCGGCGGTCGCCGCCGCGAGGGAGGTGAGCAGCACGGCCGCCGCCAGCAGGACCAGCCGCAGGCCCTGCACCCGTACGCCGAGGCCGCGTGCCAGGTCGTCGCCCATCTCCGTGATCGCCAGCGGGCGCGCGCAGCCGAGCAGCACCACCGGCGCCAGCACTGCCATCGCGGCGAGCAGTGGGAGGACGTCCTCCCAGCCGCGCCCGTCCAGGCTGCCGGTGAGCCACAGCATGGCCCGCGCCGCCTCCATCAGCCGTCCCCGGGTCAGCAGGTAGCCGTTGACGCCGGTGAGGATCGCGGTGGCGCCGATGCCCACCAGCACGAGGCGGTGTCCGTGCAGGCCGCCGCGCCAGGCCAGCGCGTAGACGACCACTCCGGTGACGACGCCCCCGAGCACCGCGCCGCCCGCGAGCGCCGCGCTGCCGCCTCCCGTGACGACCACCAGGAGCGCGCCCGCCGACGAGCCCTGGGTGAATCCGAGCAGGTCGGGGCTGCCCAGCGGGTTGCGTACGAGCGACTGGAAGACCGCGCCGGCCAGTGCGAGTGCGGCGCCCACGAGCAGCGCGGTGACCACGCGGGGCAGCCGGAGCTCGTGCACGATGAAGTCCTCGGCCGGGCTGCCGCCGCCGAGGACGGTGCGTACGACGTCGGAGGGGCTCATCGGGTAGTCGCCGCCGCCGACCGTGAGCACGCCGAAGACGAGCGCGAGCAGCAGGCAGCCGGCTCCCACGGCGACGGCCCTGAACCGCAGGGGCATACCGCCGGCGATCCTTCGTACGGGCATGGGTCCGACACTCATGCCCGGACCTTCCTTCGCACGAAGTACAGGAACAGTGGGCCGCCCAGCACCGCCGTGACGATGCCCGCCTGCAGCTCGCCCGGCCTGGCCACCAGCCGCCCGAGCACGTCGGCGCCGAGCAGCAGCACGGGCGCGAGCAGCGCGCAGCAGGGGAGCATCCATCGCTGGTCGGGGCCGGTCAGCGCCCGGACGAGGTGCGGCACCATGAGCCCGACGAAGACGATGGGCCCGCAGGCCGCCGTCGCCGCCCCGCACAGCAGCGTCACCGCCACGATGGCGCCCGCCCGGACCCGGGCGGGGTGCGCGCCGAGCGAGCGGGCCGAGTCGTCGCCGAGCGCGAGCGCGTTGAGCGGCCTGGCCAGGGCCAGCGCCAGCAGCAGGCCCGCCGCGACGAACGGCGCCGTCATGGCCGCGGTCTCGCCCTGCGCGCTCGCCAGCGAGCCGACCGTCCAGAAGCGCATGGTCTCCAGCGAGGCCGCGTCGAGCAGCATCGTCCCGTTCACGTACGAGTAGAGCGCGGCGTTGACGGCGGCTCCCGCGAGCGCCAGCCGTGCCGGGGTGGCCGCGCGCCCGCCGCCCACGGCGTACACCAGCACGGACACGGCGGCCGCGCCGGCCAGGGCGAACCAGACGTAGCCCTGGAACGTCGCCACTCCGAAGATCCCGGCGGCCGTGGCCACCGCCGCCGAGGCGCCCGCGTTGATTCCCAGCAGGCCGGGGTCGGCCAGCGGGTTGCGGGTCAGCGCCTGCATGACGCCGCCGGCGACCCCCAGTGCGACTCCGGCGAGCAGCCCGAGGAGGGTGCGCGGCAACCGCATCTGGTGGACGACCGTGTAGGCGGCCGAGTCGGCGTCGAGGAGCCCGTGCCAGACCTCGGCGGGGGAGAGCTGCCGGGCGCCGAGCCCGAGGCTGAGCACGAGGACGGCGGCCAGTGCGATCGCCGAGCCCAGCAGCGCCGCGGCGCGCCGGCCGTTTTCCACGCGTTTTCGCGGTGGCCTCGCAGGCCCGCTGATCTGCGAGGACTCCATGACGACCACGACCGGCTCCGGTGGGGGGCGGGGGGGCGATTTCCACCGCCCCTCTGGACAATAACTTAGGTAAGGGTAACCTAACTAGCGATCAACCCCAAGGCCGGATTCGGCAGAGCCTGCCCCCGTGAGAGAAAGACGAACCGTGCGAAACCTGAACTCCCCCATGTCCCGTCGCGGCCTTTTCGCGACGGGCGGAGCCGCCGTACTCACCCTGGCCCTGGCCGCCTGCGGGTCGAGCGATCCGGCACCCTCCACCGCAGGTCAGAGCGCGAAATCGTGGTCCTTCACCGACGACAGGAAGGAGACGGTCACGGCGGCGGCCGTCCCCTCGCGGATCGTGGCGTTCACCGGGACGGCGGCGGTGCTCGCCGACTACGGCCTGCAGCAGAAGGTCGCCGGCGTCTTCGGTGAGACGAAGCGCGCCGACGGCTCGCCCGAGCCGCAGGCCGGCGACCTCGACGTCGACAAGGTCACGATCCTCGGCAACGTCTGGGGCGAGTTCAACATCGAGAAGTACGCCGCGCTGCGTCCGGAGCTTCTCGTCACGCACATGTACGACCCCGGGGCCCTGTGGTATGTCCCGGACGAGAGCAAGGACAAGATCGTCAAGCTCGCTCCCACGGTGGCCATCAGCGCGGCCCGCGTTCCGATGACCGAGCCGATCGAGCGCTACGCCGCCCTCGCCGAGTCGCTGGGCGCGGACCTCAAGGCCCCCAAGGTCGCCGAGGCCAAGGCCAGGTTCGAGGCCGCCGCCGAGAGCGTGCGCAAGGCGGTCGCCGAGAACCCCGGCATCAGGGTGCTGGCCGCCTCTGGCAGCCCCGACGTGCTGTACGTGTCCAACCCTGAGGTCAACACCGACCTTATGTACTTCGCCCAGCTGGGGGTCGACGTCGTCACGCCGGAAAAGCCCGGCGAGGGCGGCTACTACGAGAACCTGAGCTGGGAGAACGCCGACAAGTACGACGCCGACCTGATCCTGCTCGACAACCGCGGCACCGCGCTGCAGCCCAAGGACCTGACGTCCAAGCCCTCCTGGGTCAAGCTGCCCGCCGTCAAGGCCGGCCAGGTCGCAGGCTGGGACCCCGTGCCGCGCTTCTCGTACGCCGGAGCCGCGCCGATCCTGGAGAACCTGGCGGCCGCGATCCGCGACGCCAAGAAGCTCGCCTGACCACACGTCGGAGAAATCACCCGGGGACACGTGTCGACTCCCAAAAGTTAGGTTCGCCTAACCTAACTTCCAACGGTAAGGATGACAATGACCTATCCCCATGCCGGGGCCGCGCGGCCGTACCTGTTCAACGACCGCACAGTGGAGGGATACCGGCGGGCGATGGCCGAGGGGACCGAGCGGGTGGCCGAGCGGATCCGGCGGGCCGACCGGCCGTTCAGCGGCGTGTCCCCGGAGCGGCTCGCGCCGGAGATCGCCGCGATCGACCTCGAACGGCCGCTGCACGACCACGCCGCCGCCCTCGACGAGCTCGAACGGGTGTACCTGCGCGACGCCGTCTACTTCCACCACCCCCGCTACCTGGCGCACCTCAACTGCCCGGTGGTGATCCCCGCGCTGCTGGGAGAGGCGGTGCTGTCGGCGGTGAACTCCTCGCTCGACACGTGGGACCAGAGCGCGGGCGGCACGCTCATCGAGCGCCGCCTGATCGAGTGGACGGCCGGCCGGATCGGTTTCGGGCCCGCCGCCGACGGCGTCTTCACCAGTGGCGGCACGCAGTCGAACCTCCACGCCCTGCTGCTCGCCCGCGAGGAGGCCAGTGAGGAGGCCCGCGCGAACGTCGGCGCCGTTCCGTCGCGGCTGCGCGTGATCACGTCGGAGGCCGGGCACTTCAGCGTGCGCAAGGCGGCGAACCTGCTCGGGCTCGGGCCCGACGCCGTCGTCACCGTGGAGACCGACGACGAACGGCGGATGCGGCCGGCCGCGCTCGCCCGCGAACTCGACCGCTGCCGCCGCGCCGGGCTGGTGGTCATGGCCGTGGTGGCCACCGCCGGAACCACCGACTTCGGCTCGATCGACCCCTTGCCGGAGATCGCCTCCCTGTGCGAATCGGCCGGGGTGTGGCTGCACGTGGACGCGGCCTACGGCTGCGGGCTGCTGGTCTCCCGCAGACGGCGGCACCTGCTCGACGGGATCGAGCGGGCCGGCTCGGTCACCGTCGACTTCCACAAGTCCTTCTTCCAGCCGGTTAGTTCGAGCGCCGTGCTGGTGCGCGACGGCGCGGCGCTGCGGCACGCGGCCCACCACGCCGACTACCTCAACCCCCGGCGGATGGCCGAGCGGGGGATCCCCAACCAGGTGGACAAGAGTCTGCAGACCACTCGCCGCTTCGACGCGCTCAAGCTCTGGCTGACGCTGCGGGTGATGGGCCCGGACGCGATCGGAGAGCTGTTCGACGAGGTCGTGGACCGTGCGGCCGCATCGTACGACCTGGTCGCGGCGGACCCGCGTTTCGAGGTCGTCACGCGGTCGCCGCTGAGCACGCTGGTCTTCCGCTACCTGCCGCCGGAAGGTCCGGGCCGCAAGCTCGCCGACGACGCGAACCTGTACGCCCGCGAGGCGCTGGCCGCCTCCGGCGAGGCCGTCGTCGCGGGAACCACGGTCGACGGCCGCCACTACCTGAAGTTCACCCTGCTCAACCCGGAGACCACGCTGGACGACGTCGCGCACGTCCTCGACCTCCTCGCCGGACACGCCCAGCGGTACGTGGACGACCTCGCCCCGCCCGCCGACCACCCGGAGGTAACGCATGTCCACTCATGACTTCGTCGCGATCGGGCTGGGGCCGTTCAACCTGGGCCTGGCCTGCCTCGCCGAGCCCATCGCCGAGCTCGACGGGGTGTTCCTGGAGGCGAGGCCCGGCTTCGCCTGGCACCCCGGGATGATGCTCGACTCCGTGACGCTGCAGACTCCGTTCATCGCCGACCTCGTCACGCTCGCCGACCCGACCTCGCCCTACTCCTTCCTCAACTACCTGAAGGAGACCGGCAGGCTGTATCCCTTCTACATCCGCGAGAGCTTCTACCAGCTCCGCGCCGAATACGACGCGTACTGCCGGTGGGCCGCCGCGCGGCTGCGGAGCGTCCGCTTCGGCCACCGGGTGACCTCGGTGACGTACGACGAGGCCGGCGGCCACTACGTCGTACGCGCGGTCACCGACGGGGGCGAGCAGACCGAGCACCGGGCCCCGCACCTCGTGCTCGGCACCGGCACCCCGCCCTACGTGCCGGAGGCCTGCCGGGGCCTCGGCGGCGACCTCGTCCACAACGCCGGCTACCTCGACGCCAAGGCCGCGCTGCAGGCGAAGGAGAGCATCACGATCGTCGGCAGCGGGCAGAGCGCGGCGGAGATCTATCGCGACCTGCTGGCCGGCATCGACACGCACGGCTACCGGCTCAACTGGGTGACCAGGTCGCCGCGGTTCTTCCCGCTGGAATACACCAAGCTGACCCTGGAGATGACCTCCCCCGAGTACGTGGACTACTTCCACGCGCTTCCCGAGGACACCCGCTACCGCCTCGAAGCCGAGCAGAAGGGCCTCTACAAGGGCATCGACGCGGCGCTGATCAACGAGATCTTCGACCTGCTGTACGCCAAGACCGTCGGCGGCCCGATCCCCACCCGGCTGCTGACCTGCACCGAGCTGCGCGAGGCGGCCTACGACGCCGGCCGGGGCGAATACACGCTCGGGCTGCGCCACGCGGAGCAGGAGCGCGACTTCACGCTCGTCACCCAGGGGCTCGTGCTGGCCACCGGCTACCGCTACGAGCCCCCCGCCTTCCTCGACCCCGTACGCGACCGGATCCGGTGGGACCGGCACGGCCGGTTCGACGTGGCCAGGAACTACAGCGTCGACGTCACCGGCCGGGGGATCTTCGTGCAGAACGGCGCCACCCACGCCCACAGCGTCACCTCCCCCGACCTCGGCATGGGCCCCTATCGCAACTCGTGGATCATCGGCCAGATCCTGGGCCGGGAGCACTACCCGATAGAGAAGGCCATCGCCTTCCAGGAGTTCGGCGCGCCCGAGGGCGTGGTGGCATGAGCGCGATTCTCTTCCGCCGTACGGACGCCCGGGTCGGCGAGCTCGCCGTACGCCGGCTCGACCCGCGGGCCGACGCGCCCGCCGTGCACGCCTGGGTCACCCACCCGAAGGCGGTGTTCTGGATGATGCAGGACGCCGACGTCGCCCGCGTGGAGAAGGAGTATCGCGAGATCGTCGGACACCCGCACCGCGACGCGTTCCTCGGGCTGATGAACGGCCGCCCGGCCTTCCTGGCCGAGCGCTACGACCCCGCCCGGGTCGAGCTGGCGGGCCGCTACGACGCCGAGGAGGGCGACGTCGGCATGCACTTCCTGTGCGCGCCCGCCGAGACCCCGATCCACGGCTTCACCCTTGCCGTGATCACCACGGTCATGGAGCTGCTGTTCGCCGATCCCGCGACCCGGCGGGTGGTGGTCGAGCCCGACGTGCGCAACACGGCGGTGCACGCGCTCAACGCGGCCGTCGGCTTCGAGGTCGTCGGCACCGTCGCCAAGCCGGAGAAGGACGCGCTGCTGAGCGTCTGCACCCGGGAGCGGTTCCTGGCGGCGACCCGGGAGGCGACGGCGTGAACCCCATCCAGGCGGTCTCCCACCTCACTCCGGCCACGTGGGAGAAGGCCAACCGGCGGCTGGTGCGCAAGGCGCTCGCCGAGTTCGCCCACGAGCGGCTGCTCACCCCGCGCCCGCTCGGCGACGGCCGGTTCGCCGTGCGCGGCGACGACTCGGAGTATCGCTTCACCGCGACCGTGATGTCCCTCGACCACTGGCGCATCGGCGAGGTCACCCGCCACGGGTCCTCCGGCGAGCCCCTGCAGCTCGACGCGCTGGGGTTCGTCACCGAGATGCGCCGCCCGCTCGGGCTGAGCGACGAGGTCCTCCCGGTCTACCTGGAGGAGATCGCCTCCACGCTGGCGAGCCTCGCGTACAAGCTGAGCCGGCCGCCGATCGGCGCGGCCGAGCTGGCGAAGGCCGGCTTCCAGGAGATCGAGGCCGCCATGACCGAGGGCCACCCGTGCTTCGTGGCCAACAGCGGCCGGATCGGCTACGGGATCGACGACCACCACCGGTACGCTCCCGAGGCCGCCGCACCCATAAGGCTGATCTGGCTGGCCGCCCATCGCGACCACACCACGTTCACCTGCTCGCGCGACATCGACTACGAGCGGCTGATGCGCGGCGAACTGGGCGAGGAGGTCCTGGCCCGCTTCGCGGGCACGCTGGCCGGCCTGGGGCTCGACATGGCCGACTACCTGCTCGTGCCGGTGCACCCCTGGCAGTGGTGGAACCGGATCTCGGTGACGTTCGCGGCGGAGGTCGCCGAGCGGCGGCTGGTCTGCCTGGGCCACGGCGACGACGAGCACCTCGCCCAGCAGTCGGTGCGCACGTTCTTCAACGCGAGCGACCCGTCCAGGCACTACGTCAAGACGGCCCTGTCGGTGCTGAACATGGGCTTCATGCGGGGCCTGTCGGCGGCCTACATGGAAGGCACCCCGGCGATCAACGACTGGCTCGCCGACCTGATCGGGAACGACGACGTCCTGCGCGCGACCCGGCTGACGGTCATTCGCGAGCGGGCGGCCGTCGGCTACCGCAACCGCCGGTTCGAGGCGGCCACCGACCGCCACTCGCCCTACCGGAAGATGCTGGCGGCGCTGTGGCGGGAGAGCCCGGTCGCGGGCCTGGAGCCGGGCCGGCGCCTGGCCACGATGGCCTCCCTGCTGCATACCGATCACGAAGGGCGGTCGTTCACGGCGGCGCTGATCGAGCAGTCGGGCCTCGCCCCCGAGGTCTGGCTGCGGCGCTACCTCGACGCGTACCTCGTCCCGCTGCTGCACGCCTTTTACGCCTACGACCTGGCGTTCATGCCGCACGGCGAGAACGTCATCCTGGTCCTCGACGGCGGCGCGGTGGAACGGGTGATCTTCAAGGACATCGCCGAGGAGATCGTGGTGATGGACCCGGACGCGGACCTGCCGCCCGAGGTCCGGCGGATCCGCGCCGAGGTGCCCGAGGAGCACCGGCTGCTGTCGATCTTCACCGACGTCTTCGACTGCTTCCTGCGCTTCCTCAACGCGGTGCTCGCCACGGAGGGCGTGCTCGACGAGGACGCCTTCTGGCGGACCGTCGCCGAGTGCGCGGCGGCCTACCAGCGGTCGGTGCCGCACCTCGCGGACCGGTTCCTGCGCTACGACCTGTTCGCGGAGATGTTCCCCCTGTCGTGCCTCAACCGCCTGCAACTGCGCGACAACCGGCAGATGGTGGACCTGACCGACCCGTCGGCCGCGCTGCAGATGGCCGGCGAGCTGGTCAATCCCATCGCCCGCTTCGCCCAGGTTCGCGGGCGAATCTGAGCGCGGCCTACGCCGGGGCGTAGGTGAGGCAGTCGGCCTCGTCCTGGGAGTAGCCGATGTCGATGCCGGGCGCCTGGCATTCCAGCGCCACGTTGTGCCGGCAGTCGGACATCTTGCAGGCGCCCACCCGGCCCACGGTCGCCTGGTCGCCCCCCTGCGCGGGCGCGGTGAAGAACGTGTCGCAGTGCGCGTGTGACGCGTCTCCGACCGTGATCGCGGTGGCGTGGCACGTGCGGTCACGGTTGTAGGCGCACGAGGTGGCCTCGCAACGGTTCACGACAGGCATTTCCATGAGCGGCTGTCCCCCCTGACGGTCGCGGCTTTCGTCCTGGCTCATACCGTCGGCGAGCAGGTCGGCAATCCCCGCCGCGGTCCCAGACTCGGCCAAGCCACGACAGAAGGGTCAGTGCAGCAGCTCCTCGGCCACGGCGAGGAGCTTCAGGGCGGTCGGGTCGGCGGCCCCGCCGCCTCGCGGCACCCGGTCGGAGATCCGCTGCAGCAGCACGTGGACGTCGTCGCCGCCGGGCGCGGGGAGCGCCGCCTCGGCCCGCCGCAGCCGCAGCAGAAGCTCCAGCCCGTACGCGGCCTGGGCGGCGAGCAGCGCGAGAAGGTCCACGTCGGCGAGATCCCCGCGCCAGGTGGCGGACCTGTCGAGCACCTCCAGCACACCGATGCAGCTCTCCTGCCGGATGACCGGCGCCGCCATGATGCTGCGGGGGACATACCCGGTGGACTCCGCGGCGTCGTGGGCGAACTGCGGCACCGCGGCCACCTCGTCGGCGATCATCGGCTGGCCGCTCGCCGCGACCCAGCCCGCGATGCCCGTGCCGGCCGGGAAGCGCGTCCCGACCAGGTGCTGCTCCCCCTCGCCCGACACGGCCTCGAAGACCAGCTCGCCGGTCCCCTGGTCCACCAGGAAGACCGACGCCGCGGCCGAGGCGAAGACGTGCCGGGCGACCTCGACGGTGGACTGCAGCAGCTTGCGCTCGGTGATTTCGCTGTCGGAGCGCCGTTCATGCACGGACATGCGCGCCTCCCTTGGATGCGACGACGTTGCTGGCGGCCAGGTAGAGCACGGACTTGAGCTGGAAGGGGGTCATCCACCGGTGCCTGCTCAGGATGAGCGCGCAGATCCCGGTGATGTGCGGCGCGGCGAAGCTGTTCCCGGTGCTGCGGATCTCCCTGCCGCGGCGCCAGGCCACGGGGACCCGGACGCCCCGGGCGAGGAACTCGGCCGGCGGCGCGGGGTTGTAGTAGTAGGTCATCGGGTCGGGTTCGTCATGACTGGCCACCGAGATGACCGAGGAGAAGGTCCAGGGGAAGCTGACCACGGGCATGTTGTGGGCCGAGGCCACCAGCAGGCAGCGCCGGAAGTACGCGCGGTCGGCCAGCTCGTGCAGCGCGGGCAGATACTGGCTTCTGGTGGTCGACAGACTGAGGTTGACGAGGTCGAACCCCTCCTCGACGGCCCAGCGCAGCCCGGCCAGGAGGGCGGCGCCGCTGCCGGAGCGCCCGTCGGTCAGCACCCGCACCGAGGTCAGCGAGACGGCCGGGGCGATCGAGCGGATCACACCGGCGCACGCGGTCCCGTGCCCCACCGGGTCCACCGGGTCGCAGTCGACGACCGTCAGGTCCTCGCCGTCGGCGACCACCAGCGAACGCTCCAGGCCGCCGACCCGCGGGTGACCGGCGTCCACGCCGGTGTCGAGCACGCAGACGCGCACGCCCGCCCCGTCGGCGCGGCCCGCTCCGTCGCCGTCCGCGCCGCCGTCTCCACTCGCGCCGTCTCCACCCCAGGCCCACTCCCTGGTGACGTCCTCCAGGCGGCTCACGCCGAACTCCTCCGGGGCCAGCCGGGAGGTCGCCAGGCTCCAGGCAGGCACGCCGGGGAAGTGCTCGCGCCGCTCCCGGCGCCATGGGGGCTGCGTCACGGTCGCCTCTCCTCCTCGATCCACCGGCGTACGCGCCGGGCGGGCAGCTCCGCTCCCTTGGCCGCGTAGTCGCGCAGCGCGCGGGCGGCGGCCCGGTCCGCCGCGCCGGGGCGCCCGGCCGAGCGGTGCACCTCCGCCAGGTCGGCCAGCACGTCCCCGCGCAGGCAGGGGTCGTCGGTGCCGGCCAGCAGCTCCTCCGCCCGGGCGGCGAGGGCGCCGGCCGCGCCGTGGTCGCCGTCGAGGGCCGAGACCCGGGCGCTCAGCGCGAGAAGGGTCAGCTCGCCGCGGGCCTGCAGCCGTCCGCCCGCATCCCGCAGCCGGTCCAGCTCCCGCGCGGCCTCGGGGTGACGCCCCTGCCGGAGCAGCTCGCGGGCGGCGTAGAGCTCCAGCGTCCTGGCCGGCGCGGACTGGCCCGCCCGGTGGAGGTCCGCCGCCGCCCTGCGGAACAGCGCCTCCGCCTCGGCGTGCCGGTCGACGAGCGACTCCACCAGTCCGCGCACCTGGAGGACCGCGGTCGCCGCGAGGCCGAGATGGAGGTCGCCGGCGTGCCGCTCGGCTCTGTCGAGGACGGCCCTGGCGGCGGTGACGTAACCGGCCAGCGCGAGCAGCCGCGCCTCGGTGACCAGGACGGGCAGGAGTATCGCCCGGTCGGCGCGGAACCTGGCCGAAACCCCGACGCACAGGCTCAGCCCCTCCGACAGCGGCGTGGGGGACCACTGCGCCAGCTCGCAGAGCCCGCTGAGCAGGCGGTTCTCCTCATATCTGTCGCCGAGGGAGCGGGCCCGGGCCAGGGCGTCGCGCAGCGCCGCCTCGGCCGCGCCGAACCGGCCCTCGCCGATCCGCACCAGCGCCTCCAGATGGTGGAAGCGGCACCAGCCGAGGTCGTCGCCGGGGTCGGCCGCCAGCAGTTCGCGGAACGGCTCGGCCGACGCGGGCCGGGTGCCGAAGCGCACCGCCAGCGTCTCGCGCTGGATGGCGCAGGTGAGCCGGCCCCGCCGGTCGTCCGGCAGCATCCGCTCGGCCACGTCCAGCGCGGCGTACGGCCGGTCGGACTCGCCGCGGGCCAGCCCGGCGTCGCAGATGCGCACCGCCAGCACCCGGTGCTCGGCGTGGCCGGCCGGCAGCAGGTCGCGTCCCCGCTCCAGCAGGGCGATGGCGGCGGGCAGGTCCTTGCGGTGCAGCGCCTGGGTGCCCTCGCCCACCAGGGCACGGGCGGCCCGCTCGGTGAGCGCGGGCAGCAGCGGGTCGTCCGGCCGCACCTCGCGCTTGAACAGGCAGGCGGTCTCCAGGTGATGGGCCAGGTCGCCGTGCGAGCTCTCCTCTCCGGCACGGGCCGAGAGGGCGGCGCGGGACGCCGGGGCGACGCCGGCCCGGACGGCGATCCGGTCGGCGAGGGCCAGATGCCAGGTGGCCCGCAGGTCCTTGCGGGTCATGGCGTAGACCGTGTCCCGGGTCAGCGTCTGGGTGAAGCGGAACGACCCCGGCGCCTCCCCGCGCCGGACCATGCGCGTGCGGATGAGGCGTCCGAGCAGCTCGTCGACGTCGAGCCGGGCCTGCGGCTCGGCCGCGCAGAGCACGCCGAGCTGGTCGCGGGTGAAGACGTGGCCGATCGTCGCGGCGCGCTCGAGCACGTCGCGCTCCCCCTCGTCGAGCAGGTCCAGGCGCGCGCCGAGCAACGCCTGGATGGTGGGCGGCAGCGGGGCGTCCTCCCCCTCCTCGGCCAGTGTCTCCAGCAGCAGCTCGGCGAACAGCGGGTTGCCGTCGGAGCTCCGCGCGACCCGCCGGCACAGGGCCGGGCCGGCCATGTCGTGGGCGGCCACCTCGGCCTCCGGCAGCCGGTGTGCGGCCAGCTCGGCGACCAGCCGTTCCATCTGCGCCGCGTCGAGCGCCCCCAGCTCGAACGCGACGGCGCGCGCCGCGTCGTCCCCCCAGGCGGGCCGGGCCTCCAGCAGCTCGGGCCTGGCCACCCGTACGACCAGGACGGGCACGTCGGCGAGCCACGCCGCGAGGTCGTCGATCAGGCCGAGCAGGGTCGGCTCGGCCCAGTGCAGGTCCTCCCAGACCGCCACCAGCGGGCCGCGCCGGGCCAGCGCCTCGAACAGCGCGCGCACCGCCCGTGAGATCTCCTCGACGCCCGCGTCCTCGCCGGTGCGCGGCGCGCGCGAGGCGTCGGCGGTCGCCAGGCCCCGCAGGGTGGAGCGGCTCGACGCCTCCAGTGCCGGCTGGATGTCCCGCCAGTCGTCGCCGAGGGACTCGACCATCTCCACGATGGGGCGATAGGTGATCCCCGCGCCGTACGAGCGGCACCTGCCGGTGATCACGGTGGCCTCGGCGGGCAGCTCGTGGACGAAGTCGCGTACGAGCCGGGACTTGCCGATGCCCGGTACGCCGAGCACGGTCACCACCCGGCTCCGGCGGTCCCGCACCGCCTCGCGGTACGCCGTCCGGAGCCGCCCGATCTCCTCGGCGCGGCCGATGAGCGGGATCTGGTCGTCGTCGTGGCCGGTGTCCGGCTCCAGCGAGGTCACCCGCCAGGCCCGCACGGGGTTGCTCTTGCCCTTCAACGTGAGCGGCGGCACGGGTTCGAGCCGCGCCTGAGCGCGGACCATGCGCGCGACCTCGTCTCCGACGAGGATCTCGCCGACGCCCGCGGCCGACTGCAGGCGGGCGGCCGTGTTGACGGTGTCGCCGATGACGCGCAGGTCGGCTCCCGGAGTGGCGATGACCACCGCCTCCCCGGCGCTCACGCCGCAGTGCACGTCGAGCCGGATGCCGTGCGTCGGGGCCAGCTCTTCGCTCAGCTCGCGCACCCGCTGCAGCGCGGCGTGCGCGGCGCGGACCGCCCGGAGCGCGTCGTCCTCGCGGCCGGTGGGGATGCCGAAGGCGGCCATGATCGCATCCCCGATGTACTTCTCCACCACGCCGCCGTGCTCCTTGATGCCGGAGGTGCACGCCTGGTAGTAGCGGTCGAGGACGTCCCGGAGGAGCTCGGGATCGAGCCGTTCTGCGAGCTCCGTCGAGCCGACCAGGTCGATGAAGACGACGACGACGTTCCGGCGCGCAGGGCGGGCCGCCCCGGCGCTCATACGAGTTTGAGCTCCTGTCCCTCGACCTCGCCGGCCGCCGCGTCCAGGCGGATCTTGATCGAGTTGAGCAGCTCGACCTCCGGCCTGCTCAGCTCGGCGAACACCTGCCGCTGCCGCTCGTTGAGCAGGTCCACCGGGTGGCCCGCCTCGCGCAGGGCCGTCAACGGGTCGAACGGCGCCTGCCCGCCCTGAACCTCGCGGCTGTTCATCGGCCACCTCCTGGTCGTGCGGGGGCCTGTCGGCCACAGTGGTACGCCGCCAACGGTAAGGACGGAGGGTTCAGGGCCAGTATGGCGACGCCATGCCCACGCCATACTGGGCCCGATCAGGCCTGGTCCCGCCGCCTATACCGGCTCCATACCGCGTCCCTACCGTCGCGGCGGCCATGGCTCTTCCGGGCCGGCTCCTGTTCGGCCCGGCCGCGCCCTCAGCGGTTCCGGTCTCCGCGAAGCTCGGCCGCGAACCGGTGGGCGAGCGGCGACATCGCGTACGACAAGGAGTGGGCGATTACCTCGGCGTCGGTCTCTACCTGCGGGATCGACAGGACACCGGCCTCCAGCAGGGACTCGATGACCCGTTCGCCCGGCCCCTCGGTGCCGTCCAGCGCCGCGACGAGCTCCTCGTGCCCGAAGACCGGGCCGTCGAGCGCGCCCAGGGCGAGGAACGCGGCGCGGTGCGGCCACGACGGGTGGGCGTAGGACTCCTCGAACCGCCGGCGCAGCGACACGTCCCCCGCGACGAACTCGTCCAGCACGTTCTCGATCCGTTCCAGCCGTTCGGCCAGCAGGCCGAGCGGCAGGTGCCGCAGCCCGGCGAGGCGGCCCCCGAGCAGGCGCAGGACCAGGGGCGACAGCCCGCACCTGCGGAATATCCCCAGGGCGGCGGGCAGATCCCCGGCCACCCGGTCGCGGCCGATCAACCGGCCCAGGAACTCGACTCCCTCCCTTGTGGACAGGTCTTCGAGATCGATCCTGGCCACCGACTCCAGCCCGCTGAGCCTGCTCCGGCTCGTCACCAGGACCCTGCTCGACGTGGTGCCGGGAAGCAGCATGCGGACGGTCGACTCGTCCGGCGAGTCGTCCAGGACCAGCAGGATCTTCCGGTCGGCGAGCCACGACCGCCAGACGGAGGCCAGCACGTCGTCCTCGCGCACGCCGGCGACCTCCAGCCCGACGCCCTCCAGGATCTCCCGCTGGACGTCCGCGGCCGGGCTGGGCACGCCGTGGCGCCGCAGCGGGATGACCACGGCGCCGTCCGGATAGCGGGGGGCCAGCATGTGCGCGACGTGCACGGCGAGGGCGGTCTTGCCGGCGCCGAGCCCGCCCGCGATCACCGTGACGGCCGCGGGCTCGTCCAGGATGCGCCGCACCTCCGTCTCCCGGCCCACGAAGTCGTCGATGTCGCGGGGCAGCCGGTTCGCCAGGGCGCGTACGGACCGGGGGCGGGCGGCGCCGGCCAGGCCGGGGAGACGCGCGGGCGGGGATCCGTCACCGCGGAGGATGGCCTGGTAGAGCTGCCTGATCATCGGGCTGGGATCGATGCCCATCTCGGCGGCGAGGTGCCGGCGCAGGCCCTCGAAGTGGGCCAGGGCCTCGGCGGCCCGCCCGCACCGCGACAGCGCGGTCATCCTGGCCGCGGCCACGCGCTCGCGGGCGGGGAACCGCGCGGCGACGACGTCGAGGGAGCCCAGGGCCTCGACGCAGCGGCCCAGCTCGATCTCCAGCTCGACCCAGTCCTCGTAGATCGACAGGAAGAGCTCGGTGAAGCGGCCCACCTCGGCGGCCACATGCGGGACGTGGCAGAACTCCTCGAGCGGCCGTTCGCGCCACATGCCGACGGCGTCGCCCAACAGCGCGGCGGCGGTCGCGAGGTCTCCGCTCCGGACGGCGGCACGCCCCGACCTGCCCAGTTCCAGGAAACGCAGCAGGTCGAGCTCCTCGCGATCGGCGTTGATGCGGTAGCCCCAGCCCTGGAAGCTGATCCGGTCGCCCACGATCTTGCGGAGCGCGGACATGTAGACCTGGAGGTTCTTGCGGGCCGTACGCGGCGGGGTCTCGCCCCACAACGAGTCGATCAGCTGGTCCGACGGGATGACCGCGTTCGCGTGGCACAGGAGTATCGCCAGGAGGAGCCGTTGTTTCGGAGCGCCGATGACGGCCCTGCGGCCCGCGACGCGGACCTCCAGCGAACCGAGAATCGAGCAGTGCAGTCGCGGCGAGCTCACGTCACCCATGGCGCTTTCCTTGGTCGCGGCCTGCGCGGCGGCCTCGGTCACGGGCGGGAGCCGCGTGTCCGAGTGCCCAGCAGGAGGAAGTCGACGAGTTCGAGGGGATCCGGAGGTCCGGCGTTCTCCAGGGCCGCCAGGTGGAGCGTCCTGATCGCGAGCGCGACGGCCGTGGAGACCGCGCGTCCCCCGGCCTTCGCCTCGAACCAGCGCCAGTCGCCGTCGGTGTTGACCTCGAGGAACACCACCTCGCCCGCGCTGAGCAGCAGGTCGAAGGCGCCGTAGGTCAACCCCCACAGGCTCGCGAGCCTGCGTACGGCGTCGGCCGCCGCGGGCGGGGCCGTGACCGGCGTGACCGTGACCTCGGCCTCCTCCCGCCACGGCGAGTCGGGGGCGCGCTTGCCGACCGCGTACGCGTGCACGGCCCCGGCGACGTGGTAGACCCGCAGCTCGGCGTCGTGCTCGATGTGTTCCTGCACGATGACCGGATGGTCGAGGGCGGGCCGGCGCAGGACCTCCGCATGTGCCGCGACCTCGGGGAGCACCCCGGTCAGGAGCCCGGGAGAGGTCTCGACGAAGTGCTCCCCGACGACCTTGACCACGACCCTGCGGCCGGGCATCGCGGCGGCGGCCTCCGCCGGAGCGGTGGTGACGACCGTCCGGGGGACGCGGATGCCGGCGGCCGCGGCCCCGGCGAGCTGCTCCAGACGGCCGGGACGGTCGCCGGGCAGGCGCGCCGGCGCGAGCGAGCAGAGCTGGCGGACGAACGCGTGCCAGGACTCGGCCCGCAGGAGGGTCTGTGCGGCGTCCGCCGCCGCGGGCATGGCCCGGGGGGAGAAGTGACGCGCCCAGACGACGGTCGGAGCGATGCGGCGGCCGTCCAGGTCGAGCACGCAACGGGTGCGGTCGTGCCCGGCCCCGCCGGTCACCGTGGCGGACAGCCGCAGCGTGGCCACGCTCTCGGCGTCGACGCGTACGCTCGGCACGCCGAGGTGGTGCAGGGTGTCCTGGAGGACGGCGAACTCGCCGCAGCCCGCGCGGTCGGCCAGCACGACGCAGGGTGCGGCGTCCGCGGCCGGCCCGGTCTCCGGGAGCCGCCACGACACCGAGCCCGGCGAGCCGCGCAGGTCGACGGTGAGGGGAGGGCCGCACGACCGGCCGGGACCGGCCTGACCCGGGACGCCGGTGGCGCTCACCAAGGCGTGACCGCAGTCGTGCGCGGTCCGAATCCGTCACCTCGCACCGGTGAGGCTTCCACCGGCATCATTTTCGTGATCACGCCCATATCCCACAAGTCAACGGTGGCTCCGGTTTGATGTCAATAGAACGGAATGTGGTTAATCGATAGATTTATCGTGATATGTGGGAGTTGCATTTGAGCAGGTCACCATAGGTGTATGTCCGGAAAGTGGCGACTGCCGGAAGCCCTGTCTGCTGTTCTGTCCCGACGTCTAATTTGCGGCCATCAGCAATTCCTGAATAAGGGCACGCCTCTGCTGATCGCGAATCGCCCTGCCCGCGACGACCACGGCGGCCCGTATGGCCGTTTCGGTACTGCACCTAAACTGGGATGCACTCGTGCGGAATCCGCTCCCTTCGCGACCGTCGTCCGGACCTGCGGACGGACCGGGCGACGAATCGAACGACAGACCGGGTGGCGAGGTGAGGAGGACGGTGTGAGCCGGCGCGTACGCGGCGATCGGGAAGAGGCGGATCTGCCGGTCGACCCCGACGTGGACCTCCGCCACGAACGGGACATGTTCCGCCGCCCGGCGGCCCCGGCGCGCCGCCGGACCTGGGACGTCCTCGCCGTGATCGCCGTCGGCGGCGGAGCCGGCGCCGTGGGCAGGTATCTGGTCGGCCGGGTCTTCCCCGCACCGCCCACCGGATTCCCCTGGGGAACGTTCCTCGCCAACGTCACCGGCTGCTTCGCGCTCGGGGCTCTGATGGTCTTCGTGCTGGACGTCTGGCCGCCGCGCCGCTACGTCCGTCCGTTCCTCGCGGTCGGCTTCCTCGGCGGATTCACGACGTTCTCCACCTTCAGCGTGGAGATCGTGGACAGGTGGTCGCACGGCGCGTGGCCGACGGCCGGTGTGTACGCCGCGGCCAGCCTGGTCGCAGGACTGGTCGCGGTCTGGTGCGGCATCGTCCTCGCCCGCACGCTGGCGGGCCTCCCCGTACGGCGGCGCGCGAGGAGGGGCGAATGAGACTGCACGGACCCGCGCAGCGATTGACGATCCTGATCGGCGAGAGCGACCAGTACCGCCACCGGCCGCTGTACACCGAGATCGTGCACCGGGCGCGCACCATGGGCCTGGCGGGGGCGAGCGTGTTCCGGGGCATCGAGGGCTTCGGCGCCTCCTCGCGCATCCACACCAGCCGCCTGCTGTCGCTGAGCGAGGACCTGCCCGTCGCCGTCGTCATCGTGGACGTTCCGGAAAGGATCAGCGCGTTCGTGGCAGAACTGGACGAACTGGTGACCGAGGGCCTGGTGATCGTCGATCCCGTGGAGGTCTACCGCTATGTGGGGCGTGAGCCGGGACGGGCGGAGCCGTGATCCTGCTGCTCGTCTTCCTCGGCGGAGTCGTCGGCGCTCCCGCCCGCTATCTCACCGACCGGCTGGTGCAGCGCCTGCACGACAGCGTGTTCCCCTGGGGCACGCTGTCGGTCAACCTGTCCGGGTCGCTCGTGCTCGGGCTGCTGCTCGGCGCCCATGACCACCTCGGCTTGCCCGCCCAGGCGGTCACCCTGCTCGGCACCGGCTTCTGCGGCGCGTTCACGACGTTCAGCACGTTCGGCTTCGAGACCGTACGGCTGCTGGAGGAGGGCTCGGTCCTGGAGGCCGGGCTCAACGCGCTCGGCAGCCTGGTCCTCGGCGTCGTCGCCGCCGCCGCCGGATTCGCACTGACCGCCCTCCTCGCCTGAGGCGCCGCCGCGAGCGAAGCGGGCAACACCGAGCGCCCCGATGAGCGAAGCGGGAAACACCGAGCGAGCCGGAGGGGCGCGCCGGTGTCTGGACTGAGGAACGCGCGCAGCGAGGAACGAGCGAGCACGTGACGAGGGAAGACGCCGGATAAGAGCGCCCCGATGAGCGAAGCGGGAAACACCGAGCGAGCCGGAGGGGGCTCGCTCGGTGTTCAGCGGTCAGTGGTGCCCGTGGCCGTTGTGCTTCTGGGTCCAGGGACCGGTGATGGCGAAGACGTAGCCGGGGGTCTGGATGTTGGCGAACAGGATGCGCCCGTCCTCGCTGAACGTCGGGCCGGTGAACTCGCTGTCGTTGAGCTCGTTGCGGGCCATCGGGTAGGGCGCGCCCTTGTCGGTCACGCCGACCAGGTGCGACAGGCCCTCGCCGTCCTCGGCGAGGATGACGCCGCCGTACGGCGAGACGGTGATGTTGTCCGGCCCGTCGTAGTCGGTGTCCTGCTCCGGGTCGGGGTTGACGCCGAAGATCGTCTTGAGCGTGACGGTCTCCGACTCGGGGTCGTAGAACCAGACCTGTCCGTCGTGCTCGTTGACGCTGCCGTCGTCGTGGCGGGCGTAGCTGGCGACGAAGTACGCGCCGCCGTCGCCCCACCAGGCGCCCTCCAGCTTGCGGCTACGGGTGATCTGGTCGTCGGTGAACTGCTTGCGCACCGAGGTCGTCCTGGCGTCCCGGTCCGGCACGTCGACCCACTCGACCTTGTAGCGGGTGCCCGGCTGGGTCGCCTCGGACAGGTCGGCGATGTGCCTGTTGCCCTTGCGGCACCGCATGGCCTGCAGCTTCCCCGCGGTGTCGCCGCCGGGGCCCAGGGCCAGCGCACGCAGCGCGCCCTTGCGGCCGCGGAAGCCCTGGGGCGGGGTCCAGCGGAAGTACAGGCCGTTGGGGCCGCTCGCGTCCTCGGTCAGGTAGATCTCGGAGTTGCGCGGGTTGACCGCGACGGCCTCGTGGGAGTAGCGGCCGAGGAACTTCAGCGGCACCGGGTTCTTGTTGGCCTCGCGGTCGAACGGGTCGACCTCGAAGACGTACCCGTGGTCCTTCTGGAAGGCGCCGCCGGCCCGCTGCTCGGTCTCCTCGCAGGTCAGCCAGGTGTCCCACGGCGTGATGCCGCCCGCGCAGTTGTTGTGCGTGCCGGCCACGCTGACGTACTCGCGGATGCGGTTGCCGTCCCTGTCGACCTCGATGTTCGTGGTGCCGCCCTTGGCGCCCGGGTCGTAGGTCAGGCCCGGCAGGGCCGGCACGCCGTAGGGCTCGCCGCCGCCGATCTCGTGGTTGTTCACCAGCACCCAGCCGTCACGGCCGCGGAAGCAGCCGGTGCCGTCGGCGTCGCTGGGGGTCGGCTCCCCCGACTCCAGCAGCGTCTTGCCGGCCTGAGCGACCACCTTGTAGGAGAAGCCCTTGGGCAGGGCGAGCAGACCGGCCGGGTCGGCGACGACGGGGCCGTACCCGATCGTCTTGCCGACTCCGGCCTGGGCCGCCTGGGCGGCGGCGGGGCCGGCGATGGCCTCGATGCTGCCCGCGATGGCGATGCCGAGGCCGCCGGCGGCGGCCGAGCGCATGAGGTCGCGGCGGGAGAGGGAGGAACTCACAGGACGTACCTTTCGGTGCTGAGGGCAGGCCCTGCGATCCCATTACCCTGCCTTGAACCTCTCCTTCCGTGAAACGGGCGTGGGGGTGAACACCCGACAACGATCTCAGGACGGCATATGCCGCTCGCGCGTCACTTCGCCAGGAAGGCGAGGAGCGCGTCGGTGACCTCCTGGGCGTGGGTCCACAGCAGGCCGTGCGGGGCGCCCTCGATCTCGACGTACTCGGCCTGGGGAAGCGCCCGGTGGAACGGGCGGCCGGTGGAGTCGATGGGGAGGATGCGGTCGGCGGTGCCGTGCACGATGAGCGTCGGCACGTCGATCTTGGTGATGTCGGCCCGGAAGTCCGTCGTCCAGGTGGGGACGGCCGCGGACGAGGCGAACCACGAGGCGCCGGCGGCGGTGTTCCAGTTGGCCCGGACGACCTCCTCGCTCAGGCGGGTGCCGAGGTTCTCGTCGGTGTTGTAGAAGGCGTTGTAGAAGTCGGTGAAGTAGGCGTAGCGGTCCTTGGTGACGGCCTCGAGGATGCCCTCGAACACGCTGCCGTCGACGCCCTCCGGGTTGTCCTCCGTCTTGAGCAGGAACGGTTCGAGGGAGGCCAGGAACGCGGCCTTGGCCACCCGCGCCGAGCCGTACGTGCCGAGGTAACGGCCGACCTCGCCGGTGCCCATGGAGAAGCCGACGAGGATCACGTCACGCAGGTCGAGGGTCTCCAGCAGCGTGTTCAGGTCGGCGGCGAAGGTGTCGTAGTCGTAGCCGACGGTGGGCTGGCTCGACTGGCCGAAGCCGCGGCGGTCGTAGGTGATGACGCGATAGCCGGCGCCGAGCAGGGTGGGGATCTGCTTCTCCCACGAGTGGCCGTCCAGCGGATAGCCGTGGATGAGCACGATGGGCTGTCCGCTACCGTGGTCCTCGTAGTACAGGTTGATGTCGGTGCTGTTCTCCTGGCCGACGGTGATGTACGCCATGACCCGCTCCTTCTGATCTCCGGTTCGTGACCCCGGCCTTTGCAACCGGTTTCCTCGTACGCCCCAGAGACTAGGGCACGATTAAATTGCGCGCAAGGTAATCGGGTACGTCTCAACCCCAGGCGCGAAGGACCGTGCCTCAGGCCGGCCGGTTCGCGTACGCGGTGACGTTGGCGGTCAGGCGGCGCAGCGTGGCGAGCGTGCGGGTGAACTCCTCGGGGTCGAGCGCCATCGCGTCGCCGACCGAGGCGAAGATGTCGTCGCTGCGCTCCCGCAGCCCGGCGCCCTTCTCGGTCAGCGTGATCTGCACGGTGCGCTCGTCGTCGGCGCGGCGCTCCCGGCGCAGCAGGCCGTTCGCCTCCAGCCGCTTGAGCAGCGGCGTCATCGTGCCGTAGTCGAGGTGCAGCGCGGCGCCGAGTTCCTTGACCGTGACGCCCTCCTCGGGGCCGTCCCACAGGACCAGCAGGACCAGGAACTGCGGGTACGTGAGACCCATGTCGTCGAGAAGCGGCCGATAGAGGCCGGTGACGGCGCGGGAGGCGGCGTAGAGCGCGAAGCACATCTTGTCGTCGAGGACGCGGGGGAGCCCCTCGCTCGTGGTGCTGGTCATCCTTCCACTCTAGGAGCCTGGCCCGCCGTCTGCATGGGGGACGGTCCAATCGTGCACGAGGTTTTCTCGGGTGGCGTGACCCGGCGCCCGCCGGGTCACGCCGGCCCCGTCAGCGGCACCGGCGCAGCACCATGGGCTTGCCGCAGCTCATTGTCCCCGGGCGGGTGCCGGCCTGCGCGTTCAGGCCGAGGTCGAGGCTCAGGTCGAGGGCGACGTCGAGGCCGAGGCCCACGTTGAGGCCCGCGTCGACCTTCGCGCCGAGGTCCACGGCGGCGGCCGCGGGCTTGGCGGCCTTCGGCGTGCCACAACCACAGTCCGCGAACGCGGGTGCGGTGGCGAGCAGGCCCGCACAGGTCAGGGCGGCCAGGGACAGAAGACGGATAGGGCGGTGCATGAAGATTCCTCATCTCAGCTGTAACTAATCGTGCTCGATCGTTACTCTTCGTATCCGTGCGTAGGTTGCGACAAACTCAGGGCGCTCCCGGCGAAGCACCAAAACCCCGGCGAGAAACGGCGGTGAAGCGGCCATTGCCCGCTGTGAAGCCCGGACGTACCGTCGATGACGTGACCGTCATCCACAGGGAGCGCGTGGCGTGGGAGAGCGCCAGGGTGTTCGTCGCGGCTGCGACGGGCGACGCCTACTGGTGGCTCGGTGAGACGCTCGGACGCCATCTCGGGCAGGCGTACGAACTCGACCTGACCCGCACCCGCCTGCGCCTTCGACGCGACGAGGCCCAGCCTGGGCAGGGCGTTCGCGAGGACGCGTTGTCCGCCGAGGTCGGCGCCTGGCGCGCCCGGATCGAGGAGGTCCTGACGGAGCGTCCGGAGCTCGCGGCGGTCCTGTCGCGGGTGACCGAGGAAACCGGCCGCCGCCTGGGCCGGTGACGCCCCGCCCCGCACGGCACTCCACACACGACTGCGGCCGGGTCGTCCACAGGCTGTGGACAACCCGGCCGCGCGTGACTCAGCGGAAGCGGCGGAGCCTGAGGCTGTTGCTGACGACGAAGACGCTGGAGAAGGCCATCGCCGCTCCGGCGATCATGGGGTTGAGCAGTCCCGCGGCGGCCAGCGGCAGGGCCGCGACGTTGTAGGCGAACGCCCAGAACAGGTTGCCCTTGATCGTGCGCAGCGTGCGCCGCGACAGCCGGATCGCGTCGGCCGCCACCCGCAGATC